>DALYNO010000284.1:4070-5674 GCA_031975295.1 Anaerocolumna sp.
ACGAACCGTAAACGCTATCGTCCTTGAAATAATGTAAAAGAGGATAGTTTTTTTATTGTCTGAAATTGACAAAGAACTAATAAAATAGCGTAAGCGAATGTATGATTCGATAGGAAGATAAAAAATTTAAATCCATATTAGAAATGAGGAGTGTTAATATGCCAATCAAAGTACAAAGTGAATTACCAGCTAAAAAGATATTGGAGTTCGAGAATATATTTATAATGGATGAGAAAAGAGCTATGCAGCAGGATATAAGACCATTGCGTATAGCAATATTGAATCTGATGCCATTAAAAGAAGACACAGAAGTCATGATTTTGCGCAGCTTGTCTAATACACCACTACAAGTAGATGTTACGTTTCTAAATACAGAATCTTATGTTGGAAAAAACACGGCCTCCAGTCATTTAGATCAATTTTACTTAACTTTCGAGGAAATAAAACATCAAAAATTCGATGGATTCATTATAACAGGTGCACCTGTTGAACAGATGGAATTCGAAGAAGTAACATACTGGGAAGAGTTAAAGGAAATAATGGAGTGGTCGAAAACCCATGTTACCTCAACCCTTCATATCTGTTGGGGAGCACAGGCAGGACTCTATTATCATTACAATATCAGAAAAATGCCATTGGATAAAAAAATGTTTGGTATATATAGCCATGAAGTATTAAATAGAAAGATACCATTAGTAAGAGGCTTTGATGATATTTTTTATGCCCCCCATTCCAGGCATACAACTGTTTCAAAAGAGGATATCTTAAGGAATCCAGACTTAGAGATTCTAGCAGAATCCAAAGAAGCAGGTGTCTTTATTGTAATAACAAAGGATGGAAGACAAATATTTGTCACTGGACATCCAGAATACGATAGAACAACTTTAGATAAGGAATATAAGAGAGATATTGGTAAAGGCCTTGCAATTGATCTTCCTGAGAATTATTATCCAGAAGGAGAAACTGAGGTAAGACCTTATTTGACTTGGAGGGCTCATTCAAATGCCATGTATACCAATTGGCTTAATTACTACGTATATCAGGTGACGCCCTATGATTTGGATGCAGATGAGCCGGAGTATATGATTTAGCCGGCTTACGAAAAGTTAGCTTGGAAAACAAAGTATCGTAAATTACCGTAAAAAATCCTAATTAACACTAAAATTGGTGTACGAATAAAGATTTTGATGGTGTGCGGTGAAACTGGAAATTTATCAAATATTATAAAGAAAAGGTCAACCTCAATAAAGAAAATTTTTATCATCTAATAGAATATTTACAAGTTGTACAGGCCGCTTATTTTCAAGTTATTGAGGATAGGCGGTCTTTTGTAGGATATGAATAGTTTAGCCCATAGTAAATGGGAATGCAAATATCATTTAGGTTTTGCACCAAAGTATAGAAGAAAGATAATATACGGAAAAATATTTCTGAACACATGACTGTGTACATTTCTCCAATAAAAATATCAGCATGAAGTAACAGTTGCGAATAAGTATGGTTAGTAGTACTTTGCCCTTTTTGTTTGAACTATGTACGGTATCTAGTTCAACAGTTTTCATAAGGATGCTGTGAAATATAATCTTGTAAATCTTTGTAAGTAC
>DALYNO010000285.1:0-5368 GCA_031975295.1 Anaerocolumna sp.
TATCTCAAGTAACTGCTCCTGCGACATATCCTCAGAAGTCATACTTAACTCCAATAAATTCCCTGATACCGAAACCCCAACAGCAACTTTAGGTGCAGCTGTTACTTTTATGCGTTTCATATCCTCTGAAATATAAACTTGTCCCAGCTCCTGCATTTTGGGAATACCGTATACCAGAAGTTCATAGATTTTCTCTTCCTCATCAGCCACTACCATTAATTTTTCCTTTTCATCAAAGGCATTACAAAAAGAAGAGACTACTTTACCAACTTCTATTTCATTTACCATATCCCGCAAATGTACATCTTTATGATTGTCAAAAATATTGTATCGTTGCTCACCATAGACTGCTAAAACCTTGCAGGTTATAAAATCCTTCTGTGGCGCATCCAAATATATTTCATAAGTAACTGGTATGATACCATAATCCTTTTCATCAAAATCCCCTTTGGTGCATTCAAAAAACTGCTCTAAGGTTGGTAATAACTCACGGCAGAAGGCTGGTACATCCTCCTTTTGTATATAAATCCTGCGATTATAAATACCTGCCATACATTCTAAAAAGTCTAATACTCCTTCCATTTTATTATGGGACACCCTGTATATCTTATCTTTTTTAAAGTAGATGTTTTCATACAGACCTTGATAACCCACTACATGATCAATTTTAACTTCGATTCCGTCATTTTTTCTTATTATCTCCATATGCCTTGGAAGATCTTCCTCTGTAACAGTCCAGATTCCCTCTTCTACCCCATCTACTCTGGCAGAGAAAGGTCTTTTACCCATTACATCCAGAAATTCTCCCAGTTCACTGGTTCCTAAGGTTATGGTTTTTAACTTCACTTGAGCGTATCCATAGGAATAACCGTAATAAACTGGTTTCATATAATGTTTACTATTCTTAATTGCCCAATTATAAATATAACTAACGAGAGGTCTAGACTCTGGATCAAAAGCCTCTAGGGTGTGCACAAACTGCAGCTTTTGACCATAGGAGAAATTTTCATTTTTTTGAAGGGTAATATAGAAGCTGAATATATCCTTAAGCACATACATATGTGAAATTCCAACTTTAAACTCAAGTTTTATTCCATTCATGTTGTCGATATCTAAATAAGGTTCTACTCGCACCTTTCCATAGGTATGATCTTGTAACAGGGGAAGGGTCTTCTTCATTTGTCTGCTTGCTAGTAGTTGCTTCATGGAAGGGGTGGTAGTAGGTGCTTTTACTTTAGGAAGTGGTTTTTGATTCTTTAGTCCCTTAAGAGCTTGCAATTTAGCCAGGCTTTCTTCTTGTTTATAATAAAACGAGTTCATTTTATCCTGTCTTTTTATATGTTCCGTATATTCTAAAAGAACCGCTACGCAGTGCTTACAAATACCAGTATTATCACTAAAAGCCGGGCATTGGCAATCTATATCCTCTATCCTGTCATTTTCTACATCAAATACAGCACTTACATCATAACTATTGCGCCCGCTCCCTTTTACTTCTGCTGTGATAGAATCAAAGGTGTTCTCTTCTTCAACATAAAAAGTCTTTATTTTACCAGCACGATAAAGATCCAAGCCTCTTGTGTATGTTATCGCATTGGTTTTATTTCTTATATCTGTTTTGGTTAGCATCTAAACCTCCTTCATTTCATGCAACTAAACTCTATGAAAGGCTCTATCTATTGTTAGGGGCCTACTGTCGTAACTCTTGTCTCATCTATTGCTCACTATGATACTATCTCTTTATTATTTTATGGCTTAATTATTCTATTACTTTATTATTCTGTTGCTTTATTATTCTGTTGCTTTGCTTTATTATTCTTTTTCTTTATTATTCTATCACTTTCTATTATTCTATCACTTCATACCCTTTTGTGCCATTACAAAATAAAACTCTGGTTTTTGGAACTCCTTACAATATAAACTATTTCAAAATTCCTCCAATATTTTTCTTAATATTCATTCCAAATTCATATGGTTATGGTATATTACTATATAGGATTAAAGTAACAAAAGCCAAGCCTATTAAAAGCTATGAACTGTTACGAAAATCACCTGCCCAGATATAAGTATAAATAAAAAAATTTAGTAATAGTAGTGAGGATAACAATTTATGATACGTGTCTTATTTATGGAAGATGAACCTACAATACAAGAAGTATTATGTGAATATATGAAAATGCAAAATTATGAGGTAATTACAGCTGATAATGGTCAGGATGCTATCTCCTTCCTGGATAAAGAAGATTTTGATTTAGCAGTGCTTGATGTTATGGTTCCTGGCCCTAACGGTTTTGAAGTACTTGCTCATATTCATGAGCATAAACCTGACATGGCAACCATTATGCTTACAGCTTTAGATGATGAAAAATCACAAGTAAAAGCCTTTAACCTTTATGCGGATGACTACATTATCAAACCAGTTACCCCACTCATATTGTTAAAACGTATGGAAACCATTCTAAGAAGAACGCAAATTAAGATTAGAGAGCAACAAAAGGCCACTGCCTCTTTAGAAGCACAAAGTCCAAAAGGCTTGTATTTACAGGAAGAATCCTACCAGGCCTATTATAATGGGTCTGCACTGCCTCTGACACTAAGTGAATTTCTCATATTGCAATTGCTAATGAAATCACCCAAAAGAGCCTTTACCAGAGAGCAAATCATAACAAATATATTCAATGAGGAGTATATAGGAAATGATAGAATTATTGATGCCCATGTCAAGAACTTAAGAAAGAAGCTTCCTCTCTCCTGTATTAAAACAATTATTGGTATTGGCTATCAGTTTGATAAGGAGGCTTAGATGAATCTTTCCAAAAAAACATTTTTTTATAGTATTCTCCTCTCCAGCCTTATTGTAGTTCTGATTGTAAGCTATTTTGTTTTCCTATTTCCTTCCCTGTATGTTAACCATATAGAAAACAACAATTATAATGCTGCCGTGGATTTGCAAAGAAAATATGTCAAACTGAGAAGTTATCAAGACCTTGAAGTTAAAAACCCTACTGGCACCGTAACCATCGATATTCCCTTTCATGGAAATGATATGATAGTAGTGAATAAATTCGTCAGTGGAACAGTAACTGTCAAAGATCCTGATATTTTAGGTATGCTTGATAAACTTAAGTTTTATGCCAAAAACCCCAAAGAATTGTCTGATCATACAGACAATTGGTTTGATGTTAATTTGATTGAGAAAAAAATTAAAGAATATAGTAATCGTTTAAAATCCCTTCCTTTTACTTTAGTCTGGGATACCTTTGGTAATGAAGAGTATGAATGGGAAGCATCTAACAAAATCCATATTGTATCTGATGATTTCTATGTTTTGGTATCTAAAGTCATCCAAGGCGGGAGCAAATACACCACCTACATGGCTATGACTGTTACTGAGAACAGTATCGTTGCAACTCTTATGTCTGTTACCACTCCAGATATGCAGGATATTACACCGGTTGTATTCCAAAGTCTTCCTATGATTGTGGCAATAATAACCCTTTTTGTGCTTTTATTGTCACAAATATTTTCCAAATGGATTATTACCCCCATTATAAGACTATCTAAACATGCTGAGTTGGTGAAAAAACACAAAAACATGGAAATCATGCCTATATCTCTGAGCGGAAATGATGAGATAACCAGTTTAAGCAAAAACTTAAATGAATTATACATGAATCTGCGAGAAAATTATAAGGAACTTGAGGATAACAATATAACCCTATCGATGGAAAATGAACGGCAAGAAGTATTTTTGCGTGCCTTTTCTCACCAATTAAAAACACCTATTTCAGCTGCCTTATTACTAGTACAAGGCATGTATGAGGAAATAGGTAAGTACAAAGACACAAAGGTATATCTGCCAAAGGTAAAAGAACAGCTTATATCCATGCAAAAAATAGTTGAGGATATTATATATTTAAACCACTGTTCTGAAAATACAAAAATGGAGCCGCAAGACTTAGACCATATCATAAACACCAGCCTCTCTGGGTTAGAAATTTCTATTGCTGAAAAGTCCCTTTCTGTGGAAATGAGCGGAAAGATTGGGTGTATACAAACAGATGGTGAAATGTTGAAAATTATTCTCGATAATCTAATAAGCAACGCTGTAAACCATTCTCCGGAGAATGGACTGATTCGAATAAATAAATCTAGTAACACCATACAGATTTTAAATTATCACAGCAGCATACCTGAGAACATTCTTCCTCATATATTCGAGCCCTTTGTTACAAGCAATCACAAACAAAAAGGACATGGACTGGGCTTATATATTGTAAGATACTATTCTCAATTCTTAAAGTGCCAGGTATCTGTAAGAAATATAGAAGATGGTGTTGAGACTAGGGTTAATCTGGATTAGTAATGAAGAACCTTTTGTAAGATACTAAAATGCTCCTCCTTCAAGCAGACAGTGTGAATAATTGACTGTCTAACTTGGCGTTGGAGCATTTTTCAGGGTCTTAGCCTGCTTACTCTATAAAAACATATGCTTTATGCACAATATGCACATAGTATCTTCATTCCAAATTCATACGGATATGTTATCTTATTTATAACATATTGAGGTAAGAATTTTAGTTGAACTAATGCTACTTGAATCCTTATACCAAATGCAAATAACCCGTTATATTACTTATAAAACCATATAAAAAAGGATGGATCATATGTTAACAATTAACCATTTAGAGGTTACTTATGGTAACTATACCGCACTTACAATTGATAATCCAATCACATTTTATCCAGGTGATCGAATTGGAATAATTGGCTCAAATGGCGCCGGTAAAACTACTTTAATAAAAGCAATTCTTGGAATTGTAGATTATGAAGGCAGCATTCACAGTGAGCTTTCTCCTGAGCAAATAGCAGTGCATATGCAATTTAATCATTATGCTGATACCATGCATGTTAAGCATATCATGGAGACTATATTAAATACATCAATCAAAAAAAACAAAGAACTACAGGAGCTAATTACTTTCTTTGAATTTCATAAATGTCTTAATAAAAAATACTCTCAGTTATCCGGCGGGCAACAGCAACGTATGACCATTATACTTATATTAATGCAAAAGGCTGAACTGGTATTCTTTGATGAGGTGACTTCCGGCCTTGACTTTGAAACAAGGCAAAAACTTATGGAGTTACTAACAAGCTGGTATAAAGATCACGCCTCTACAGTTTGCATGGTCTCACATTATTATGATGAATTAGAGCAAATGGTTAATAAGCTGCTTATACTTGATAATGGACATATAGTAGATTTTGGTAGCAAGGAAGATTTGTTTAGAAAGTACTGTGGTAATGTAATTATATCTATGGAAAATAGCAATAAGAATCAGGAAGTAACAAAAGAATTAGCAAA
>DALYNO010000285.1:5378-5671 GCA_031975295.1 Anaerocolumna sp.
AGTTATCTCCTGCCAGAACAAAGAGGAAGAAACAAAGCTTGTAACAACCTTAATTACGAAGAATATTAATTTCAAGAGAAGTACCAACGACTTGGAGATTCTTTATATTAATGCAAAAGAGAATTATCAGAAACAGCTTTCAGAAAATATAAATAATAGAACAAGTGCTTAGAGTCAATATCTAAAGCAGCATCATTATTTTTTATTATTAAAATCATATTCATAAGCTAATTACTATTCACTAGCTAAATTATTATTCACTAGCTTAATAACATTACTAGCTAAATAAATAT
>DALYNO010000286.1:0-5656 GCA_031975295.1 Anaerocolumna sp.
TTACGACGGCAAATTGATGCAGAAAAAGCTCTTAATTTCTCTCAAGATCCCATTGCCCTTGAGAGAAAGCTGTTTTAGGAGGAGAGTACATGCCAAGTTTTTCTTACATAGTAATTGATAACAGGGGCAAAGAAAAAAAGGGAGCAATGGAGGCTGCTAATTCAGAGAAAGTGATTTCTAATCTAAGAGCAGAAGGTCTCATTCCCATTTCAGTCATGCCCCAGAATATGCTAAATAAAGATATTAATATATCCATTGGTAATCCTGTAAAACCAAGGGATTTAAGTATTTTTTGCAGACAATTTATGAGTATTTTAACTGCAGGGGTATCAATAATAAGTGCATTGGATATGTTGCAGGAACAAACAGAGAATAAAGTCTTATCGATGGCCTTAAAAGAAGTGCAGACAGCTGTAGAAAAGGGCGAAACCCTAACGGATGCCCTTGGTGAACATAAAAAAATATTTCCCAATATTATGATACATATGATTGAAGCCGGAGAGGCTTCTGGTAATCTTGAAATTGCATTTGAAAGAATGGCTGTTCATTTTGAAAAGGACTCTAAACTGAGAGCCAGAATGAAAAAAGCTATGATTTATCCCTCCATCGTAGGACTAGTTGCAGTTGGTGTAATATTTCTAATGATGATGGTTGTAATACCGAATTTTATGTCCATGTTTCAAGACTTAGATATCGAACTTCCAGCTTTGACGAAAGCAGTAATTAGTGCCAGTGACTTCTTTCAATCGAAATGGTATCTCGTATTATTAGTAATAGGTATTGTTATTGGTGGTGTTAAGTATTTTAAATCAACACCTTCCGGTCAGCTCTTTTTAGGCAGACTGGCCTTTAAATTACCCTTATTTGGTAAACTGACCACCAAATCAATCTCCTCAAGATTTGCAAGAACATTAAGTACATTACTAGCTGCTGGTATTCCAATGATTGAAGCCATTGAAATCACCGCAAGAACCATTGATAATACAATTGCCAAGTCAGTTCTACTGGAAGCGACGGAGGAAGTAGCCAAGGGCGTACCTCTATCTGTTTTAATCAAACGGTCCGGAATCTTTCCACCTATGGTATCTCACATGACTAAAATAGGTGAAGAAACAGGTAATCTAGAAAGTATGCTTACTAAAATGGCAGATTATTATGATGAAGAAGTAGAAATGGCAACAGATTCTTTGATGGCAGCCATGGAGCCAATGATTATTGTTTTTTTAGCAGTTGTTGTAGGTGTACTAATAATGTCCATTATGCAACCGATGTTATCCATGTATGAAGGCCTGGATAATTTATAATGATTAATATATTGTTCATGTATGTATTCAAGTGTAGGAACAATATTTATTAATAAACCCAAACCAAACCAAAACAACAAGGAGAAAAAAATGAAAAGAAACAAAAAGAAATCAAACAACAAAGGATTCTCATTAGTAGAATTAATTATTGTAATAGCGATTATGGCTATTCTATCTGGCGCATTGGCACCACAGTTGATTAAGTATTTGGATAAGTCAAGAAAGGCTACTGATGTACAGACTGCACAAAGTATTGCAACTGCCGTAAATGCAGCTATGGCAGATGAAGATTCCTACAATTCCATAGCAGAACCAGCCGGTACCCCTGCAATTACAAGCTATGCGGTATCTAGCTTGAAGACTTTAGCTGCTACTAATGATTTTGCAAAGTCTGTTAATGAAATACTAGGTGCTAGCCCGACTCCTAAGTTCAATACAAAAGTTAATAAAGATTTCTACATAGTCTTTACTGGATCAGGAGTTAACAAAACATTTTCAGTTTATGCAGCAGCAAGCGGTGCAACATCATTTGCTGATGTCAAAAAGCTATATCCAGAAGTTGGAAGTGATTATAAGAATTAATAGTACTATTTATTATTACTTATTGAAGATAGAATTAATTTAATGGAGAACTAGATGCAGAACTATTTAATATACATAATCATCTTCATATACGGAATTTTAATAGGCAGTTTTCTTAATGTCTGCATCTATCGTATTCCAAGATCAGAAAATATTATAACCACAAGATCTCACTGCATGTCTTGTGGTTATGTATTACAATGGTATGACCTATTTCCAGTTTTCAGTTATCTCATTCTTGGAGGTAAATGCAGAAAATGTGGCGAAAGGTTATCGCCCCAATATCCCTTAGTGGAATTTATCAATGGTATATTCTATGTATTGGTATTCTATATACATGGTTTAACTATAGAAAGTATTTTATTTGCACTATTAACATCAGGTTTAATTGTACTTAGTGTGATAGATTTTCGAACCTATGAAATACCAATAGGTATAAATATTTATATTTTGATTTTAGGTGTGCTTAGAGTAATATTTGACTATAAGCATATTACGGATTATATTCTCGGTTTTATATCAGTATCTGGATTCCTACTACTATTATACATATTAACGAAAGGTAGGGGAATTGGTGGAGGAGATATAAAGTTAATGGCAGTTGTTGGTTTATTACTTGGACTTAAACTGACCATATTAGCATTTCTACTTGGATGCATTTTGGGCTCCATCATACATGTGATTCGTATGAAAATAAAAGGAGCAGACAGTGTTTTGGCCTTTGGACCATATCTATCCCTAGGCATTTTTATTACTATATTATGCGGTAACCAGATTGTTAGTTGGTATCTGGATTTATTACTATAAGGAAAAGACATTAGGGAGGATAGTGTGAAAGTAATGATTTCTCACATTTGGAAAGGCACGGTGATTAAATGTCCGGTAAGGTAATTAGCATTGAAATAGGACTTACGACTACAAATATATGCGAAGTCGACTTTAAAAAGAAAAATCCTCGAGTATATAACTGTGTATCCTTTGATACGCCAAAGAATAGTTATGATGACGGTTATATCAGAGATAAAAATACATTTTCACTTATTGCAAAAGAACATATTGCGAAATCCAAAATAAAAGGGGATAAAGTGGTCTTTACCATATCCTCAACGAAAATAGTTAATAGAGAAGTTATCATTCCTTTTGTTAAGGTGAATAGAATTCAGGATGTTATAAATGCCAATGCTTCAGAGTATTTTCCGGTAGATATTACGGATTATAACTTGACCTATACAATTCTTGAGACTCTGCAAGAAGGTGAAAACAAAAAGTTAAGATTATTGGTATTTGCAGCTCCAGATAATTTAATCAAAAACTATTACAATATAGCAGAGCTACTGGGACTTGAAGTGATGGCAATTGATTATAGTGGTAACAGTGTATATCAAATTATCAAGACTCAGATTAATAAGGGAAACCATCTCATTATACAGTTTAATGAACAATCCACCCTACTAAACATTATGGAAAATGGGGTTTTAAAGTTACAGCGTACAGTGGGATTTAGTTCTTTATCCATTATACACGCCTTGATGGAGGCAGATTATTTAAATATTTCTGATGAAGCCAATGGGCTTAAACAGCTAATTCAAGAAAAACTAATTTCCCCTGATGAAGTTCAGGCACTGGAAGAAGCTGCAGTCGCTCTAAGCTATACGGATGATAGGGAATTTTTACAGCATAAAAAGAATTATGCATTAAAGAAAGAAATTATGAATTCTTTGCAGTATCTCACAGGAAATATACAAAGGGTATTGGATTATTATTATTCAAAGAACAAGGATAAAAAAATTGCAAGTATTTATATGACTGGATTTGGCAGTAGGTACAACGGTCTTGATGAATTGCTGCAAGTGGAAACTGGACTTGAGGTGGAGACAATACGTCACCTCCATACTGTCAACTTCAGAAAAAATTTAGAAAATATAAATCAAAATCAGAGTGACTACATTGCATGCATTGGTGCAACCGTTGATCCTATTAGTTTTGTTTCAAAAGAGTATCAATTAAAGGAAAAGAAGAGTAATAGTATCCACATTATCAGAATGGCAATAGGAGCAGTTTTAGTCATCAGTGTAACTTTAGTTGGTACCTCTATATTAGACTATAAGAATGCTTCACTAGATAATGAACGTTTGCAGGCAGAGATTGCTAGTCTATCAGAGATTAATGAGATATACGATACCCATAATTATGCAAAAGTATTGTTTGAACAAGTTACAGAGATGGATTTGATGACAAGGAGTGCTGGTACTGCACTAGGTAAACTTATATTAGCGCTGGAAGAGAAAATACCCCGTCAGTCCATTATAGAGTCCTTTCAAATTAGTGAAAATGGTATCACACTTAGTATGAAATGCAATACGAAAGAGGGAGCTGCCAAAACCCTCATGCAGTTAAAAGAAATTCCATACTTAAGCAATATAACAACCACTGGTATTAATCAGACTACTGATGAAAATGGATTATCCACTACAAGGTTTATTGTGACAGGTAGTTATAATTTATTAGCTATAATGGAGGATTCAAATGGGACCAATGACTAAAATTACTGAAAAGGAAAAAAGACTTTTACTCATACTCGTTACTGTATTAATACTGGTTGGTTCCTATCAATTCGGCTATCAGAGATTCCATACTATGGCAAGTAATCTGGAGAGTCAGAACCAGGAGTTGAATGGGAAATTAATTGAATTACAGCAGAAACAAGCTAAGAAACAAAAGATGATAGATGAGACAATAGAATTTAAGGATAGTACAAAAGCAATACTTGAACAATTCCCACACACACTAACGCAGGAAAAAAATATCATATTTGTTACTGAACTAGAGCAATACGCTAATATGAAGATTGATTCCGTTGCTTTTAATGAAATGACGATTTTCTACACACCTAATGGAATTCCTAGTACGACAGATTCTACCAGTACAACACAAACCGATGTACTAACTGAGACAGAGGATCATGTACAAGAGGGAAATGAGGCAGAAGAGTCTGCAGCAAATAACTTGGATACTGAACTTACAAAGCAAGATAGTTCCATACAAAATGCAGTCACAGGTTATGAATCCACAATCGTGTTAACCTATCAAAGTACCTATGAAGGATTAAAAAAGGCAATCGATTTTATTAATACATATTATGAAAAAAGACATATCTCTGACATTACTGCTTCCTTTGACATGACGACGGGTAATTTAAGTGGAACTATAAGTGTAATCCTATATGAAGCTGATGGTGGGACAGGTTATGAAGCACCTGAATTGGATAGTATTGGAGTAGGAAAAGACAATATATTTGGAACTTTTGAAAATTAAATCACAACATTTTAATTGGATTATGTACAGAGAAAGGAGGCAGAACATTGAAGTTAAAATCTAACCAGAACAATAAAGGATTTACCTTAATAGAACTTTTAATTAGTATTTCTATACTAGCTATTGTGTTACTGCCTTTGCTGAATAATTTTGTCACAGCAGCTAAAGTAAATGCCAAATCTAAACGTATGCAAAATGAAACAGTATTAACGCAGAATCTGTTGGAAGAAGTGAAGGCGTTAAAGGTTGTTGATTTGGCTGCAAGATATAATTATCCTGCAGATTTTCCGGAGTTTAATAGTGAGGTGGCAGAATTAGTTCTTAAAAATGGAAATTTTGAAGCTGTCACTGATACTGAAAAAAGCATAATAAAAAATACTGTAAATGGTGAGACAGAATATACCTTAATCGACAAAAGAAATCAGCCATATTATTTTACTAAGAAAAATATTTCT
>DALYNO010000287.1:0-5618 GCA_031975295.1 Anaerocolumna sp.
AAGGTATAAAGGAATCCATAAAAATCTGTATTGTAGCCCTTCAATTTTCCGTGGTCATTGACAATTGTATTAACAGCCCCAATGGCTTTAGCATTCTCATCTAATTCCGCAAGATATGGAATTACTTCACTTTTATAAGGAATTGTAACATTAATTGCCTTAAATTCTTTTTTAGTCATAAATTCTTTAAAAGCATCTCTTGTCAGAGGAGTAATTTCATATTGATAATCTGCAAGTCTTTCATGAATGGGTTTAGAAAAACTATGCCCTAATTTTTCTCCAATTAATCCGTAATTCAAACAGAACCCTCCCTATATGTTTCATACTTTAACTTAGTAAAATATTATTATAAATAAATTAATAATGCAAGTAAAATATCCGGTCATAAAATTGTTATGTGGACATATATTGTTTTAAGGAGGAGGGATGAAATGAATAAAAAAGACGAGCTGTTAAAGATATTTTCGCTAAATCTAAGGACTATATTAACAAAGGTTAATATGGATTATGAATTATTGCAGGAAATACGATTAAGAATTAATGCCCCGCTGCTTGTCATATATGATAACAAGGAATACTATGTAACCGCTTCATCACAGCTATGTGAAAACAATCAGGATCTCTATATAATAACAAAAAATGAAATAAAGGAGACAATGGAATATATCAGTAATTATTCCTTATATGCCTTTGAAGAAGAGCTAAAGCAGGGGTTTATCACCATTACTGGTGGACATAGAATCGGAATCGCAGGAAAAGCGGTGTTAGAAGAGAATAGAATTAAAAGTATAAAGCATATATCTTTTATTAATATCAGATTGTCTCATCAAGTTAAGGGTTGTGCAGATAAAGTACTACCTTATATTATGGATGATAGAAATGCTGACTGCTATCATACTTTGATTATTTCTCCCCCCAGATGTGGCAAAACTACATTACTTCGTGATGTTATCAGACAATTATCTGATGGCGGAAAAGACAGACCAGGTTTGTCTATCGGTTTGGTGGATGAACGATCAGAGATCGGCGCCTGTTATATGGGAACGCCTCAAAATGATCTTAGCATAAGAACAGATGTCCTAGACTGTTGTCCAAAAGCCAAGGGAATGCTTATGTTAATAAGATCCATGTCACCTCGAATTATTGCAGTAGATGAGGTTGGATCAGTCGAAGATATAGAAGCAATAGAATATGTCATGAACTGTGGCTGTAAATTAATTGCGACTGTCCATGGTAATTCCATTGATGATATAAAAAATAAACCTATCCTTGGGAAATTAGTAAAAGAAAAATTATTTGAACGATATATCTTGTTAAATAACCAGGATGGGGTAGGACATTTAGAAGAGATATATGATGAAAGAGGCACAAAGATCTATTAGTACATAGTAAGGAAAGGAGGAATAAGATGATAACCGTGATAAAAATAGTCGGCTGTGTATTAATTCTTTCGTCCTCTGCAGGTATGGGATGGTACTTTAGCGGTGAATTACGGGGAAGAATACAGGATTTGAAGGATCTAAAAAGAATAATAACCTTGCTTCGGGGGGATATCCGTTATGCAAATACACCATTGCCAGAAGCAGTACAAGCTCTTGCAGTTAGGCATGATGGGAAATATAAAGTATTTTTTTCCAAAATAGCAGAACGACTTAATGAACTTGGAGGGGTTTCCTTTAATGAAATATGGAAGGAAGCTATTAAAAAGGATTTGGATAAAACTTCATTAAGTAAAAAGGATTTGCAAGCCTTAACCCAGTTTGGTGAAAATCTTGGGTATCTTGATAAAGAGATGCAGCTTAATACCATAGATTTATTTTTGTCTCAAATTGAGGAAGAAATTAAGGACCTTTCTAAAAGTGTGAAAGAAAAATCCTATTTATACAATTCACTGGGGATTTTAGGAGGTATATTTATTACCATATTAATGCTTTAAAACCCTAGGAGAATTAAGATTAAATTGCCCTAAACTGGCAGAATGGAGTTAACATGGAGATCAACCTGATTTTTAGGATTGCTGCTGTTGGAATACTGGTTTCTGTATTAAATCAAATATTAAAGCAATCTGGAAGAGATGAGCAGGCATTTTTAACAACTTTAGCAGGTCTGATACTTGTATTGTTTTGGATTGTACCATACATATCAGATTTGTTTAATATTATAAAGAATTTATTCACCTTATAGAAAAGAGGCAAGGAAATGGTTCAGATTGCGCTGGTTGGAATGACTGTTGTACTGCTTGCTATCATTTTTAAAAATAACAAATCAGAATATGCAGTATATGTAAGTCTTGCAGGGTGTCTACTTATATTTTTTATGGGAGTAGGCAAATTAGAAATAATAATAAATACAATCAAAAAAATACAAACTTACATTAATTTAAATGAATCCTATATCGTAATATTAATTAAAATAATTGGTATTACTTATATTGCAGAGTTTGCAGCTAACATATGTAAAGATTTTGGACATACTGCCATAGCCAATCAAATAGAATTAGTAGGTAAACTAACAATACTTGCTACAGGAATGCCTGTATTACTGGCTCTACTTGATACTATCAACGAATTTCTGACAGCATAATGAGGGGGTTAAAGTGGGTAAAACAGGTAAAAAACCAAAGGATTTCATCAGATATATACTTGTTGTTATAATCTTATTATTCATAAATTCCACACCTGTCTCAGCCCAAAGTATGATTAAGAATAGCACTGATAGTTTGGGTGAAATAGATTACGATGAAATACAAACGGTTATCAATGATGTATTACAATCGGATCATAAATTAAACTTTGGGGATTATGTTATGTCTTTGGTAAACGGAGAGAAAAAATTCTCATTAGAACAGATTGGAAATGACATAAAAGATGCGGTTTATAATGAAATACATGGGAATTTACATACATTTACAGGATTGATTTCAATTGCAGTGATAGCTGCAGTTTTTACGAATTTTTCATATGCATTCCAAAGCACACAAATAGCAGAAACGGGTTTTTATGTGGCATATCTTTTATTGTTTTCAGTACTTACAGCTTCTTTTATAGCAGCAGCTAACTTAGCCACTAATACCATATCCTCTATTTTAGAATTTATGAAGGCTTTAGTGCCTGCATATTTTTTGTCTGTGGCATTTGTATCCAGTGCCGGGACTTCCATGGTTTTTTACCAGGTAGCTTTGTTTTTAATTACATTTGTGGATATATTGTTATTACGTGTCATTATACCACTAATCAATATTTATTTAGTGATAGCCATGGCTAATAATTTATCCAAAGATGACATGCTCTCTAAACTAACAGATCTCATATCTACCGTAATTAGCTGGAGTCTAAAAACACTCCTGGGTCTGGTCATAGGTTTTAATGCAATTCAAGGATTAATCCTTCCTGTTGCAGACAGCATCAAAAGGTCGGCACTGACAAAGATTGCTGGTGCAATTCCAGGGGTTGGAGGTGTATTTGGAAGTGTTGCAGAAAGCGTAATTGGAGCAGGGGTCCTTTTAAAAAATGCCATAGGTGTGGCAGGGGTCATTGTAATCATAACCATATGTATGGTACCTATTATGAAACTTGCTGTAACTACTCTTATTTACAGAGTAAGTGGAGCTGCCGTTCAACCCATTTCGGACAAGCGTATGCTAAAATGCATTTCTGCATCAGCTGACGCTTCTCTCTTGCTTTTACAAACAGTACTTACTAGTGCAATCCTTTTTCTGCTTACCATTACAATTGTGGCAGCAACTACTACTTAAATAAGAGCATTGTATTTGTATGTTCTTAGAATAAAAAACGAAATCAGGAAAGGATGTGAAAGGTTGAATGAAATTTATTCATGGGTCAAAAGTATCATTATTTTTATGGTATTAACCAGTATTATTTCCAATTTACTTGGTAAGAGTTCTTATAAAAAGTATATAAATTTAATTACAGGTATCATTTTAGTCATTCTTGTTATATCGCCCTTATTAAAATTATTTCAAATGGATAAAACGCTGGATTATTACTTTACCACCAACACATTACTAGCAGAAGCTCAAGATTTAGATTCGCAGTTAAAAGATATGGAGAATGGGCAAAAAGAAGCAATTTTTAAAGAATACAAAGAGCAGGTGAAATTACAGGTAGCAAAAATATTAGAAGAGGATAAAATACAAATTTATAGTATAGAGGTTACGATTGATGAGGATGATAGCAGCAGCAACTATGGTAATATAAAATCAATTACGGTATCGGGAAGCCATGTGGCAAAAGAGAATAATAGTAAAGCAGCTATCAATATCGACAGTATCAAAATAGATAATATCAAGATTGACAAAGGGGATGAAGAACCCGGTAAGGAGAAAAATTACTTGTCCCCCGAAGAAATTAATGTAAAAAATAGGTTGTCGGACTTCTATAATATAAATAAAGATAATATAAATATTAGTATACAGGAATAGTAACTCCCTGTCGTACTAAAGCTAGGAGAAAGTATGGAAAAGGAAAAGAAAAAGATCAGTATTAAAGAGATAGGTCCAGCAAGACTTGTCATACTGCTAATGGCAGGAATTTTTCTGCTGCTACTATCATTTCCTGATTTAATGTCATCAGAAAAAGCATCAAAGGATAATGTGCGTAACGGAGACAATGAAGTTTTAGAAAGCCTTAAATCAACACAGACAGGAGATGAAGCTGAAATATATGTAAGTGATTTAGAGAACCGATTAGAGAATACTTTGGCAAAAGTGGAAGGAATCGGGGCCGTTGAAGTTATGATTACACTAAAAGGTTCAAAAGAAGTTGTTGTATTAAAAGATGAACCATATATACAAGAGAGCTTAAATGAAGTTGACAAGGAGGGCGGGTCCAGGAATAGTAGCAGTATAGATAAAGAAGATACAACCATATTAACAGATAATGGAAGTGGGGGAAGCACACCTTACATTTTGAAAGAAATTGCACCTCAAGTTGAGGGCGTTGTGGTAATTGCTGGGGGCGGTGATAATATTTCTGTAGTAAAAGAAATTATAGATGCATTACAGGTATTATTTGATGTTCCCGCACATAAAGTAAAAGTAATGAAAATGAATCAATAAAAGATTTTAAGGAGGCTAGCATGAAAAATATTTTCAAGAAAAATCAGATTATTATAACGGCACTAGCGATAATGATAGCCATAGCTGGTTATTTAAATTTCTCTGACAGAGGTAATAAAGATACACTAGAAGCTAATAATGCAGATGTATTAGATTATGAAACCGTGGGAGAAACCATGGGAGATGACATAACACAAAGCGATGTATTTACGGATGACGTTTTATTAGATGACACAGTGTTAGATTTAACAGCAAGTGAAGATAGTGATACTGAAACAGCAAATGATGAAACCACAACTGAAACTGCCAAAGAAGATGGCACAAAAGAAGATGTTGAAACAGTAGAAGTATCAGATACTGGTGAAGTTAAGAATAACGATAAAGATAGTGATGGAAAGAAAGATAAAGAAACCAGTACTCCTGGTGAAGCTGTTCTGGTAAGTACAACTACAAGTATTGATTTCTTTGCCAAAAGCAGATTAGATAGAGAACAAGTTAGAGCAAAGAGCAAAACCACATTAATGGAGATTATTGACAACAA
>DALYNO010000288.1:0-5586 GCA_031975295.1 Anaerocolumna sp.
GAATTGCAAGGCTTCTCGTACGATACCTATGGCGCCCCTTTGAGCTAGTAGGAATCAGAAATCCTACTAGCCCAGCCAAAAGTTATGATAAAAAGGTTAAGGTGGAATTAAAATTAATGAATTGGACCATAGAGCAAAACCAGATGTTAATTGCAGGTCATACTCATCGACCTGTTTTTCCAAAGCCCGGTGAACCCCTTTATTTCAATGATGGAAGTTGTGTTCATCCCAGATGTATTACTGCCATTGAAATTGAAAACGCAGCAATCTCTTTGGTAAAGTGGACTATTAAAGTAAGAAAGGACCGGTCCCTTTATGTTGAAAGGCTTGTTTTAGAAGGCCCCTCTCCACTTAACACTTATTTTCTTAATCATAAATAAATATTTATATTTGCTTTGCAGGAGATATACTAATATTTCCTGTCAAAGCTTAAATATGTTTTTCACGCAATGTTCACAGTCTTTTCATAAACCATACAAAAATTAGTTGTATTCTATAAGTGATTATACTGCGGAAAGGATAGCAAATGAATACTACGAAAGACAAACAATCAAAAAAGGGCTTACATATCTCAATTAAAACAAAGGTTGCCCTCCTTTGTGGGATATTTATATTAATCGCCACCTCTGTAAATTTTCTATTAATTATTAACGTAACAAAAAAAACCATAACATCTAACACGGAATCCACCATGAAAGATCTTGCCAATGCCTATGGTCAGAATGTAAGTAATGCCATAACATCAATTAGTGATTCATCCAATTTTTTAATGCAGTCACAAGCTATTTCAGACTTTATAAAATCAGGTGGTACAAGTGATACCGGCGAGTTACAAAATTATGTCTCCATGTTTCTTAATATGAATTCCTCTCATGAGGATATCAGTCTAGTCAGCAAAGAGGGTATCATACTCTATAGTTCAAATGAATCTTTGATGCAAAAGAATATATCACAGGAAACCTATTTTACAAATACTATTAACAATGGCAGAGCCTCACAAAGCAACGTTTTTATATCTGAATTCACTGGTAATCCCTGTGTTATCTTCTCTATTCCTATTAGAGCTGGGATAAATATGCATGGAATGGCACCAGAAAATCAAAGTGCCTCGCCTTCCGTGGAAGAAGATATTGAAACCCCTTCCTCAGAGGACCTGATTGGTGCTATAACAGTTACTGTACAAGTCTCAGGATTAAGTGATATATTATCAAACATATCTGTAGGGGATAATGCCTCTGGCTATGCCTATTTATTGGATGCTAATGGTAATGTAGTATATCATCCTGATCAATCTCTAATTGGTACAAAGCTAGATGTTGCTGCTATAACCAATCTAGTTAATCAAATTGACAACGGCAATTATTCAGAAACAAATACAATGAGTTATATTTACAATAAAGATCATTTATATGCAGGATATCATATTGACCCAAACAATCACTGGATTTTAGTTATTGCTGCAAAGGAGTCTGAAGTACTATCATCTCTTCATAATGTGACTACCACATCCTTTTTAATTACCTTAATACTTATGTTGGTGTTGTCAGTCATAAGTTATTTATCTGCCGGAACTATAACTGGCCCTATTAGAAAATTAACCAGATACATTCAAAAAACAGCAGATTTGGATTTTACAAATGATTCTGCATACACTTCCCTATCTAAAACAAATGATGAAACAGGCGAAATGTGTGTAGCTATAGAAAAAATGAGAAGTGTTATTTTGTCTATGTTATTAAAAATAGAAGAGGCTTCTGATAATATCCTCACCTCCAGTGAGAATTTAACCAGCATTTCAAAATCTGTTAATGATTTTGCTCAAGATAATAGCGCAACTGCTCAGGAACTATCAGCCAGCATGGAAGAAACTGCTTCCACTACAGATTTAATCTGTATTAACATTAATAACATCGGCTCTCATGCAAAAGAAATTTATGAAAACGCTTCTAGCGGAATTGAGCTAACCTCTAAATTAACCCATCAGACATATAATTTGACCTCCGTAACAACCAAAGCTACAGAATATACCAGAAGTATTTACGTGCAAGTAAAAGAGAAATCCACATTAGCCATTTCTAAAGCTCGTGCAGTTGCAAAGATAAACGCTATGACTGATATAATCAAAGAAATTGCCACTCAGACAAGCTTATTGGCATTGAATGCTTCTATAGAAGCTGCAAGAGCTGGAGAAGCAGGTAGAGGATTCTCCGTGGTTGCAAGTGAAATTGGACATTTAGCGGATCAATCTGCTTCCACGGTCTCAAACATAAATAATATGATTGAAGAAGTACATCTGGCTGTAAATAGCTTAACTGACTGTCTAGAACAGTCCCTTACCTTTCTTGAGAAGAACGTGTTATCCGATTATAATGATTTCCTTATGACAAGTAATCAATACAAAGAGGATGCCTTAAATATAAACCAGGTACTAAATGAAATTCATGGCGGTATTAATTCTTTAACTCAAGACTTAGAACAAATTAATACAGCAATCGTAGAAATCAATTCTATGGTAAATGATTCTTCTAAAGGCATTCATGATGTGGCTGGCAAAAATACTGATATCGTTAGTCTTACCCTTACAACCTATAGTGAAGTTACAGGTAATAGAAATCATGCAATTGGTTTAAAAGAAATTGTAAATAAGTTTAGTATTAAGTAAAGTTTGGTATTCTCAATTATATTAATTATCCCTACATGGATTATGTTCCTTTAATAGAGTGACATAATCCTTCTGAAAGCTTAGCACTTCTTCTTTTTTTAGCTTCATGATTTCTCGGGATAAGGCACTTCTATCCACACATAAATATCTGGCAAGCTCATTCCTATTTAAGGGTAATATAAACCTTGTGGAGTGGTTTTCCTGGGCTAAAAAATTTAGGTATGTCATAAACTTTTCTCTTATAGACCGTTTTGACAAAATCTCCATTTTGCGATTTAAGTGGAGATTTTTCCCTGCAAGGAGCTTTAATAAATTCCCCATAATAACATATCCTCCTTTATTAAGGGTTCCATTCTTAATACCCCCTAGAGAAAGCCAAAATACTCTGCAGTTTTCTTCTGCTATGACACTAACTGGACTTTCTTTCACATCTGCACATACAAAGGTTTCAGCAAATATCTCCCCTTTATCTAAATCAGCAATAATCACACTATTTCCCATCAGATCTTCTCTTATAATTCTGGCTTTTCCTGATAAGAGAATACCTATAGATGTAATCCTATCTCCAGATAAAATTATATATTCTTCTTTCGTATACTTCTTCACTGTATACTTTAATTCAGACAATACTTGATCCATCTCAATATCTATACCTGAAAATAAAGGATGCTTCTCTAATATTTTTAAGTAATCTTCCACCTGGTTCTCCTTCTATTAGGTCTTTCCTTCTTTTCATTATACACCTCTTTTTCATTAAGTGTCAAAAGCAAGAATTCGGAGAATGTTCCTATACCATAAAAAAATCCCCTCAACACCAGGTTGAGGGGATTGAATTACGGATTACTTTTGTAATTTAGTGCTAAGTCCTTCATTATATGTTGCTAATCTTTGGTCCATAATTTCTTGGTATCCAGCTTTTAAATATTCTGCAGCATATTTTTCATAAAGAGCATCAAATTCTTCTGGTTTAGCCATAACAAGTTTATCACGGTATTCTTTGTATTTTTCTGTTAATACACCACTGAATTCAACTTCAGCTTCAATAGGTTTAGCGAAGATGATATCTAAGCAGCCATAGCCTTGTTCAGATAATTCTTTTTGTTGATAGTAAACATCGATAATTGCTTGTGAGAAGTCTTGAGGTAAGCCTTGAGGAGTTTGAGATTTAATTAAATCTTCAATTGTTCCAGCAATTCTTGCTTCACGAGTAATACACCAGTAATCTTTACTATTGTTAAATCCTTGCGTTTTATCACCTTTGTATTCAGGTACAGATACAGGAAGGTTAGTTGCAGAATCTATTGTATAGTTTTCTCCTTCAACACCCCATTGCATTGTGAATAAAGTATCTTCTTGAGTCATCCATTCCATATACATCCAAGCTGCTTTTAATTCATCTTCAGTTGCTGTAGAAGAGAAACCAACAATCATACCAAATGGATTGTTTGTACGGTAAGCAGGAACTGTACCACCTTCTTCATCAACAATACCCATAGGTTTAACAGCAAGTTCAGCACCAGGATTTTGTTCATAGAAAGCATTTAACCAATCTAAGTTTGCTGAAATATATCCGCCATACTCATAAGTGTCACCATTGATAAATGATGCTTTGTTTGTTTCTTCATCAGTAATATAATATTCAGGATTTGTAAATCCTTTATTATAATCTTCATTTTCTCTTTGTAATAATTTTTTGTTAGCATCAGTTCCAAGAGCAGGAATATTAACATCGCCTATTTTAGCCCAATCTTCTTCATTCTGAGGGAATGTTCTAAAACCATAGTTTTGGTCGGAACCAACACCAGTAATCATAGCTCCACCCTTTGGATTCTTAGCAAGACCAGCTTCTTGAATCTTAGTCATTGCGTCTACATATTCTGCACGTGTCATAGGAACATGATCATAACCTACTTGTTTTAACCAATCCATACGTACAAAACTCTGGAATGCATAGTTAGTATCATAGTAAGGTCTTTCTGCAAGTGCGAAATAAGTTTCACCATTTTGAACAGTATAAGGAAGTTGTTCATTTTCTACCATTTGATTATAGTAGTCAGGAGCTACTGCAGCAAATGCTTCCATATCAAATGTTCTTAAATATCCTTCATCAGCCCATTGGGATACTTTAGGATAATCGTATTCCATTAAGATTGTAGGAAGAGTTTCAGATGCTGCTAAAAGAGCATAATCTGTCATAACATCTGTACGAGTAATTGGAACATATTCAACAGTTACATTATATTTATCACCAAAATTTTCTTGAACCCATTTAGTCCAATAGTTATCATTAACTGTAGGTACACCTTCAACACCTCTGTCGTAAACTGGAACTCTTAAAGTTACTTTACTTTCAAATGCTGTGTAGCCTTCAATACCTGCTGCAGCGCTTTCGCCTTCAGCTGCACCTTCAGTTGCTTCAGTTGTTGGTGCCTGTGTTGCTTCATTTGTTACTTCCCCATTTTTGTCGCTAGATTTACTACAGCCAGCCATTAAACCGATAGTCATAACAGCAATAAGTAACATAGCAACTAATTTGTTAAATTTTTTCACATCAATTCCTCCTTCTTAATTGTAAATGTTTATATCAATCCGCATAATCAGCCTGTTGCTGTGTGCGGTATTCATATCTGTGTTATTCTTTTAGTATGAGTAGAATAGAATAGTATCATACTGTGTAAAACCTTATTTACCCTTTGATCGCTCCAACCATAACACCCTTCACAAAATACTTCTGTAAGAAAGGATAGATACAAATAATTGGTATAGTAACGAACATAATTGCCGCTGCTTGCAGTACTTCTGGTGTACTAGTTACTGCTGCTGCTTCTGAAAGGGTTGTTGTTTGTGATTCAGTAGCAGATGCAACCATCTGATACAATTTGTACTGAATTAATTTTAAGCTGTCTGTCTTAATATAGAATTTG
>DALYNO010000289.1:0-5562 GCA_031975295.1 Anaerocolumna sp.
CTGAAGCACATGCTGATAATAAAGATGAGGATAGTTGTTATTGTGTATGTTGGTGCAGTGAGGATCACCGAGGGAATATGGATTTTTCAACACCCGAAAAGAGAAGAGAATTACTTCTGCGATCGTATACCAGAATGTTTTGAAAAGTTCAGTGATTCATAGTGTGGAAGGATCAGGGTAACAGATATGAATAAGCAGTCAAAAATTATCATTCTTAGAGGTAACTCGGGAAGTGGTAAAACTACAGTAGCCAAAGCACTACAAAATAAATTTGGACAAGGAACCTTACTGATATCTCAGGATTCTATCAGAAGAGAAATGCTATGGGTGAAAGACGGGAGGGGAACTAAAGTACTTCCTCTTCTATTGGAACTTATCAAGTATGGTAAGGAGAACTGTGAAGTTGTTATACTGGAAGGAATATTAAACGCCAATTGGTACAGAGAACTTTTTGAATATATCAGATTAGATTTTAATTCATCAATCTATGCTTACTATTATGATATACCCTTTGAAGTAACCTTGTTACGCCACCAAACTAAACCAAATTATACTGAATTTGGCGAAAATGAAATGAAGCGTTGGTGGAAGGAGAAAGATTATATAAGCATTATTCCAGAAAAAATAATAACATCCGATTTTGCTTTGGATAAAACAGTGCATATGATCTATGAAGATGTAATGATGGGTTAACACTTAAATGGACATGAAATAAATGTGGGGGATTGTAATTGAAGAAAATAATTTTTTTGGATATAGATGGGGTACTGAATTATGATTTTTGGAATGAGAAGCATCATAGAGAGATAAGTGATGGTACATTGATTGATGAAGATAAGGTGAAATTGCTTTATAACATAATCAAAGAAACAAAAGCAGACATTGTGTTACACTCAGGCTGGAGATTTTGGTTTTGTGAAAATATGAGGCCCAGTAGAAAAGAATCGCAGAAATTAGTAGAGCTATTAGCAAAAAATCAAATGGTTATTTATGATAAAACCATAGATTATTCTACAGATGAAATAAAAAAGTCAAAAAAGTTTAGTTTGGTTAAAGCAAAAGAAATTCTTACTTGGGTCAGGGAACATCCAGAGGTTAAGAGTTGGATTGTAATTGATGATTTGGATTTGCATAATGATGAGGTAGAAAAACATCAAATAAAAACTAACCCCTGTATGGGGCTGACACAAGAAGATGTTTATTTGGCTATCACTATGTTAAATCATACTAAGTTATAAGTAATCATTAACGAACAGGGATTGCATACAGATTTAAATGAATGAAATGAAAATGAATTGAAAAGGGAGAGTGCCATATGAAAAAACTTTCAAAAGAAAATTACAAACAAATGGTAAGATGGATTTATCGATATGCATTCCATATTGACTTAACTACATTTCAATTTTTTTTAGAAGATGGAAGTAGTGATAATGTTGTAAAAGCCTTGTCATTTTATCAAAATGAGGATGGGGGTTTTCTAAGTTTTGACCCGGACTGCTGGAATCCAAATTCATCTCCTGTTTCAACATTAATAGCCTATAAAACATTGAGGGAGGTTGGTATTGCTGACAAGAATCACCCAATGCTTCAGTCCATCATAGCGTATATTAGAAACTGCGAATATTGTACCGATAAAGGCTGTTACTGGTCCATACCTTCTAACAACCAATATCCATGTGAGTCATATTATCTATATCCTCATGCACCCTGGCATCCAGTAGATTGGCCGGCTGAAAGTTATACCAATGGTATTTATGTGGATTTTGTATTAACGTATTTTGAGAAAGAATCATTTATGTATGAAAAGATTCTGAATGTGATTGATTATAGGATAGCTATCCTTGAGAAATATATAGAATTTTGCTCTTTTACAAGTGGAATTGAACAAACAATGGAGGCAAACGATTGGCTTGATTTCATCTATGCAATTGAAAAACATGGTCAAAAAACCAAAGAAGAATGTCAATTGCTTAAAGAAAACTTACTTGAAATGGTGAAAAATAATGCAAAACCCGAGGTTTATCAGCCTGTATTAAATAGAGCAAAAGAAAGAGATGAAATAGAGACAAGGGGTTATATTCCTGATGATATACTTGATGAAATAGTAGATAGTATCAGTGATAACAGAGATTGGTCTAAAAATGGTTTGATATGTGACAATCCAGAAAAAAGAATCAAAGAATTAACTAACATTGGATATCTTATGTGGCCTATTATTGAATTGATAGATAAACTAAAAAAATTAAAGCAGCACCAACGTATAGAAGTATAGTATATAATAATCTACAAACTTTAAGCGAAGGATTTATAGGACTAGATTCCGTAAATGAAGGGAGGAAGGGCTTTGAACATTGTATCTTCTGAGTGGAGTAACCGCCATAAGGAGTTAAATCATGTAATTAGAAAAACAGATAATTTTAACAGTACCATAGAATTAATACTGGATTTGCATAAGGAATTACATACTTCCTTGGTGAGCAATCTAAAGGAGCAGAATTTAATTGATGAGCTTTTGGGAGATTTAGAGCATAAGGAAGCCGCTATAATGCCAACCTCTAAAGATGAAACCATTGCATGGGCCATTTGGCATCTTGCAAGAATAGAAGATTTAACCATGAATATTTTACTACAAAGTGATGTACAAATTTTTGATGAATCGTGGCAAGTGAGGATTCAAACACCTATTTCAGATACAGGAAATGCTATGACTGATGATGAAATTATGAAGTTCAGTAAGCAAATCTGTATGGAGGAATTATTTAAGTATAGAGATGCTGTAGGTATTAAAAGCCGAGAAATCATTAAGCGCTTAAAACCCCAGGATATGAAACGTAAGATAACACAAGCAGATATTGACAGGTTGTTACAAGCAGGTGGGGTAACGAATCATCCGGATTCAATCTGGCTGCTGGATTTTTGGGGTAAAAAGGATGTGGCAGGAATCATTTTAATGCCATTAACAAGGCACCAAACACTACATCTTAATGATTGTTACAAATGGAAGATACACATTCGCACAAAGAAGAAATGCTATGCTGAATAAAGTGAATTCCTTAAGCTATACCAGGAACCAATTGATTACTATGTGTAATAGGAAGATAACCTGATACCTTATAACAGACACCTTATTCGTTATGTGTACATCAATACACCAAGCTATCTAATAAGGTGTCCATTAGGGATTTATATAATCTACGCTTCTGGTTTTAAAATGAATGCGTAAAGCCTTCCAAGTATCATCTGCATTAAGATCTAAGATACCATAAAAGCCTCAATAATATACCTTTTAGGTGCATGACCTATATACTGAAATGGATAGCAGGTTGAAAGAGTTAGAGTTGCATTGGGTTTTGGTACGATGACAGTCTTGTCGTCCTTATCTACAATTCGAATTTTATGAATTTGATATTTAAAAGTATGTTCCCTTGTTGATACGATAAGTTGATCACCTTTTTTTAGTTTATATAAGTTACGAAATACAGTATCTCTATGACCGGAGAGAATAGAATTGTCGTTTTCACCGGGCAGCACACTGCCGCTATAATGTCCCACACCTTTTCTTAGAGTTTCTTTCGTTGTACCTTCATAAATAGGAAGTGCAAGCTTTAACTTTGGTATAGACAATTTGGCAAATTTTTCTCCATCTGTTGGGCGAAAATCGTACAACAACCTACTGGAGTCATTACTTTTTTGATTAGATTTATCAAGTGTAAGTGCCTTCTTAGGCGTATGGGTATCAGCTGGGTTAGGGGTGATAGCATTTGATGGATGTTCTACGGACGCATTATCAATTGGTTCTCCAATGTTCGCACTCTTCACAAGATTATAGGAGTTTTGGATAAATAGCCATAGACCTAGAAGAGAAACAATGACTGACAAAGTAAAAAGTAACGGATATCTTTTTTTATCGAAGAAACTTTTTATTTTAGCCATTTTGCTTACCCTTTATAATCCAAAGTATTATGGAGCCACCAATCATTAGGATAAAGCCATCCATAGCAAGAGAGGCTGTATTTGTTGCAGTAACTGGAAGTGATCCACCCTTTACTGTTTTATATGTTGTGTGAGGTTTCCCAGCTGTTGAAGGAGCAGGAGTTACAACTGGCTTTTTCATAAGCTTGCTTGCAGGTGTACTTGGTGTTGCCATATTAGTAATATCTGTTTTGGCATGCTTTACAGAGTTGCCTGAAGAAGGATACGGCGTATCACAGTAGGTTCTAATATATTGATCCAATTGGTTTATATAAACAAAGTTATCGATATCTTCTCCATTCCTTGTGAGGAGTTCACATAATGACTGTTTGTCCAGGCCATATTTTTCATAGAAGTAAGTTAGATTACTTAAATCTGATTTGATGACATTTCCCACATAGTCCCTGCACGCATTCATTGAATTGAAATCCTCTATTGAGACATTGTACTCAGCTAATAGATTATTAAAATCATCTTCTGTAACCTGAATACCCCTTACTTTACTAACCTGAGTTAAATAATTCACAAGTTCAGAATCAAAATTAGTATTTTGTACTGCATTGTCTTCGCAATAAAATTTCACGGCAGTACTTAAATCATCTAAATATATGTAATCATTTAGTGTTTCACCATTAGCAGATAAAAGGTCATTTAAACTTGTACGATTAAGATTATATTGTTTATAGATAGCATGTAAATTACTGCCGTCACTTTTAATAACTTCACCCAAAGTATCTTTTAATTCAGTGACAGTCTCAAGGTCATTAATATTTAATTTAGCGAAAGACAAAGAATAATCTAAATCCTCTTTCGTAACAGTAAGACCTCTTGTATTACAAACCTCTCGTAAGTATTGTTTTATTTGCCCTTCTACATTTGATTCTGCTGCTACTGTTTTGGGAAATAATCCCAGAACTACTACAAGTATAAGCATGAATGAAGTAATTTTTTTCATATGAGTCACCATTCCTTATTGAATTCGTTATTAAGTTAACAAGCACTGTGTCATTATATACCAGGTATTAGCTGAAATCTACTGGTGGTTAGTGTTAGTACTGGTAGGTTAACACAATAAAGGGCATATTTGGCAGGGTTGAATAAGATATGATTCTGTATTACAATGAGTAGGTAATCGTATAGAAGGATTCATTAATGTGTATAAGCGATAACATAACAACCGTGAATGAAGAGAGGAATATATCTCATGACAATAAGTGATGGCAAGATAATAGATAAAAATCATACAAGGAAGAAGGAGCTTATGCTTTATATTCATATTCCTTTCTGTGAAAAAAAGTGTGATTATTGCGATTTTTTATCAGCTCCGGCAAGTGGAGAAATGAAAGCAAACTATGTAACCAAGTTAATACAGGAAATAAAAAGTCATAAAAATAAAAAAGAATCTTACCAGGTATCCTCCGTATTTATTGGAGGAGGTACACCTTCCTCACTTCCAGTTAATTTGATGAAGGATATAATGGTGGCAGTTAAAGAAGTATTTGACCTATCAGTTCTTAATGAAATTACAATAGAGGTAAATCCAGGTACAATTAATCGGGCTAAATTAGAGGAATATAAAGAAGCGGGTAT
>DALYNO010000290.1:0-5545 GCA_031975295.1 Anaerocolumna sp.
TAACAAAGCAAAACAATAATTATTTAGATCAATATGTAAAACAAAAAGATGGCACACGTGTCATTGCATTGAATGAACAGAAGCAGTGCCCTTTCTTAAATGAACAGAAACTTTGCAATCTAGTATTAAATTTTGGAGATGAAGTTTTGTCTGAAACTTGTGCAATTTTCCCAAGGCAGATACACGAATTTGCAGATAGAAAAGAATATTCTTTGGTATCCTGCTGCCCAGAAGTTGTGGATTTGATGTTTCAACAGGATAAAATTTCTTTTACGAAGAATATGTTTGATATGGATGAAGACATTTTGTTGCAGATTCGAACTATGATGATTACTATTATGCAAAACCAGCACTTTTCTATTTCTAAGAGTGTGATGATGATTTTTTATATTCTTCTGGATATTCATCAAAAGGAATCTATATTAAAAAAAGAGATAGATGAATATAAGAACGAAGCTGTTTTAAAAGAATTATCAGATACCATAGATAACATGCAATTTCTAAGTTTAGATACTTTTGAAGAAAATAATGAACTTTTTTTAGACATGGCTGAAAATTATCGAAAGCAAGAGCTATATACCAATAATCTGGAACCAATAGCTGCGATAGCGGAAAACTTTTTGAGAGAATATGATAAGCGTGAAATGATCGTACAATTACAGAAATTCGAAAAGCAGTTTTCTTCTTATCAAAAGTTATTTCGCAATTACCTTGTTGCAGAAATTTTCTCAAATAGTCTGACGCCAGAATCGGATTTGGAAAGTATAGTTGTTATGATTCAGTGGATTGCTATGGAATATGCGATAATGAGGCACTCAATCTTTCTAAGTTGGTTACTGGATGAACAAGAAAAACTGTCTTATACGGTGGTACGTAATTATATTGTTGTTATATCACGAATGATGGGATATGACCAAGAAGATATCTGTGAATATCTGGATAAAAGCTTTAAAAACATAATATGGGAATGGGGATATTTGGCTTTGCTTATCGGAGCGGAAAATTGAAAATGTATTCGAATCAGAAAGTATACTTAACCATCATTTAGCCTGATTTGAAGTTATAAATCGTATGGTAGACCCTTCCATTCAGCCGATATTGGCGGAATTGGAGCAGGCTGTAGAAAAGGAATTCTCTGTAGAAATTGATTATCGCACAGGCCGTGAAGAGCAACCAAAGAATAGGACGATAGACCCCTATGGAATGGTTTACTGGAACAACAAATGGTATACTGTTGTATTTTGCCACCTAAGGAATGAAATACGAAGCTTTCGGGTAGATCGGATTTTACTAATCAGGTGTACTCAAACAATATTTAAGCGTCCCGAAGCATGAATTCAATTAATAAAGATATAAGCATAATTGTTTACCGCAGTATTTCGTTATATGTTGACAGAAGTCATAATATGGTCAATAATTAGAGAGTATATGTAACATTAATAACTCTATTCAAAATACGGAAATGGTGATCCTATGTCAAATAGATACGAAGAAGATTTATTAAAACAGCAAGTACTTAAATTCATGAATGAAGAAAAAGCAGAGAAAGATACAATGGAGATTGTGGAAAAGGAAGAGCAAGGATGGGCTCCGAAGCCAAAGAAGTCACCTTCCCGAAAAAAGAAAAACTCCCATAAGACATTAAAAATAGCAAGCATTATGGCTTTAATTCTACTGACTCTAATTGTCTTAATTATTGGAACAAAGCCGGGACGCAGCATTATCTATAAATCAGCAAGCACCTTTGCCTTTAATAATATGAACAACGATAAAATTATCAAGGAATACGATGCGGCAGGGGGTACAGAGCATGCTGACGAAGCAAGGCACGAAGACTATGTAACCAATTATCTGATCTTTGGTATCGAAGAATTCGGGGGAGCCAGAAATACTGATTCCATGATGATTGCTTCCATCAATACCAAAGATAATACCTTAAAGCTTACCTCGTTGCTTCGTGACAGCTATGTTGATATACAAGGTTATAAAGCAAATAAATTGAATTCTGCTTATGCAAGGGGCGGAGCGAGATTATTGGTTGATACGATAGAAAAGAATTATAAGGTCCAAATCGATGGTTATGTATCGGTTGATTTCAAATCCTTTGAGAAAATAGTTGATCTGTTAGGCGGCGTAACAATTGAGCTGGGGAAAGAAGAAGCACAATACCTTAACAAAACCAATTACATCTCGCAAAAGAAGAATCGAAATGTAAAAAAAGGTGTTAATCATCTCAATGGCAATCAGGTCATGGGATATGTCCGCGTACGAAAAGTAAAAACTCTGGGCGGAGTAAATGATGATTATGGCCGTATTGTCCGACAGCAAAGAGCTTTAAAAGCGATATTTGATAGCTATAAATCTCCGAAAAACCTGTTCAAAATTTTATACGTTACAAAAGAAAGTCTGGGTTATGTGACAACGAATTTAACACAGGATCAGATAGAAAAAGCAATGGCGGATGTGGTTGAAAATAAAATAACAACCTTGGATACCTTCCGAATTCCGCTTGACGGAGCCTTTGACGCACCTACGAAATACAATGGAATCACTTATCCGATTGTTTTAGATTGGGATAAGAATATAGTTGAATTATATAAGTTTATATTTGATGATACAGAGAAAGAAGCGGTTGCCGCATTAAAGTAATAAGTCAAGATTGTAATGTAAAAAATATATATTTTTCAATACCTGCTCGAAGGAGCAGGTATTTTCATAAATTATTATCACTACTTATTCTTTCGAATTAGATGAAGTAACTGACTTTCATGAGTAAGAGCATAGAGTAAATAATCAGTGTACCGGTGAGTTAAGGTTATTCGCAAAAAGTGAGTGAAGATTACCTGGACCCGAAACAGCTTCGGTTCGGTTTTGGGGATAAGGCAAGATCGGAAATCCCATTATCTAAAATAAAAATGTCTGAATTAAAAGATATGTTTGGTCTGAAATAGATACATTCAACTTGGAATAAGCTTCATTTAACTCTGAAATGGCTCTTTTTATAAAAATATAATAGGGGAAACTTTATGCTCGCTCGGTATGACTTTCGGTGCCATTAATTGTGGAAAGCTCCTCTAAGGGAGTATTAGGCTCAAATGGCATTCTTTTTTGACCGTTCAACGCACGTAGAGATGGTTGGCCTATTATCCCACGAAAATGCTGATAGTTTTATTAGTGTAAAAATAGAGTTTGAGGACGGTGTAGATAGCTACCAGAGCGAGTAACTTACTCTATGATACAGGATTATATAGAAGAAAATTACGGATTTAAAGTTCATACTGCTGAGGTTAAGCGTTCATTTGGATTACCTATGTATGATGCACCTAATGCAGTCGATGAATTGAAGCAAGATAATAATTGGATAAAAAAAAACAGATTTGAGGTGTAACCAATGATTGGATTAAAACGTGGAATTGTTGAATTACTTGACCACCAAACGGAATGGGAATTAAATGCAAAAGAAATCATAGTCAAACTAAAGGACATTTTTGGTGATGTAGCAACTGATATACAGCACGTCGGTAGTACAGCCATTCGTGGCATAAAAGCCAAGCCGATTATTGATATTGCTGTCTCAGCGGCTGACTTTACTGAGGTTGAAGCTCTCACTGCTGCATTGAAAGCGGAGGGGTTACTTCGTCGTGGATGGGAAGATGATACTCAGATGCTATTTGCTATCGGGGATTATTCCAAGTCGGATGGCATCGTGACGCACTTTATCCATATTGTCAAAACGGACAGTACAGAATGGTACAACTATATTAACTTCCGTGATTATCTTAACACAACACCGAGCATAGCAAAAGAGTACGAGGCACTGAAAATGCATCTGGCAGCTGAAAATCCGCACGCTAAAGGTAGAGAAAAATATCTTGCTGGTAAGCATGATTTTGTTACCGCTAAGTTAAATGAAGCTAAGATATGGGTGGATTTCGGACGAACATTCATAAAGATTGAACCTATCATCAAAGGTTGGTCTGAGGATAAAAAATATTGTGTAACCAAAGCTGATGGAATTAAATATTTACTTCGCATCACACCGATTGAACGTTATGATACGAGGAAATCCTTATTTTCTATGTTGCAGAAGGTTACCGATATAGAAATTTCGATGTGTAGGCCTATTGAGTTTGGCACTTGTTCTGATGGGGTCTACTCGCTGCAAAGTTGGATAAATGGTGAAGATGCAGAAAGTGTAATACCACTTTTGACTGAAACAGAGCAATATGTCTTAGGGTTTCAATCGGGTGAAATGTTGCGAAAAATGCACTCGATTCCTGCTCCTTCAACGCAAGAAGAATGGGCAACTCGTTTTAATCGCAAAACTAACATTAAGATTCAAAAATACCGTGAATGTGGCATCAGATTTGAAGGCGATGAAAAAGTTATAGAATACATAGATAATAACCGTGACTTGCTTAATAACCGTCCTCAATGTTTTCAGCATGGTGATTATCATATTGGTAATCTAATGATTGAAAATGGAAATATCGCTGTTATTGATTTTGACCGATATGACTTTGGTGACCCTTGGGAAGAATTTAACCGAATTGTTTGGAGCGCTACAATAAGCTCACATTTTGCAACAGGGCAATTAAACGGCTACTTTGGTGGTAGGCCTCCAACAGAGTTTTTCAAACTACTTGCATTTTATATTGCGAGCAACACACTGTCGTCTATTTACTGGGCAATACCATTTGGACAAAGAGAAATAGATACAATGATGAAGCAGTCACAAGATGTGCTGCAGTGGTTTAACGATATGCAAAATCCTGTTCCTACGTGGTATTTACAAGAGTTTTATATCCAATATATTGATGGTGTTCCGTTTAAGCTTAAATCACCTTTTGATTTTTCATTTATCCGTAAGTATGGCAAGGTGTTTAAAGTGTTTGATGACCAAGATTCTGGTAATATTTGTTTTGGTTTGCAAAATGGTGAAAATAAGTATTTCATTAAATTTGCAGGTGCTCCAACGGAAAGAGCAAGTGTAAATGCTAATGAGGCCATCAGCAATCTAAAACTAACTACGCCTATTTATCAGGACTTAGCACACCCTACTTTGATTAGATATATTAATGCAGAGGAAATCGGTGGCGGCTTTGCTGTTATTTATGAGTGGGCAGACGGTGAATGTATGGGTAGAATGTATCCATTATCAAGGAAAAGGTTTATGCAGATGTCGCTGGATGTAAAGTTACAAGTGTTTAACGATATATTGGCTTTTCACGCTTATGCTGCAAGTTGCGGCTATATAGCAATAGATTTTTATGATGGCAGTATTATGTATGATTTTAATAGAGATAAAACTACTATTTGCGATATTGATTTCTATGCAAAGAAGCCTTATATAAATCAAATGGGTAGATTGTGGGGCAGTTCTCGATTTATGTCACCAGAGGAATTTGAACTTGGTGCAACTATAGAGGAAGATACAAATGTTTTTCTGCTGGGACAAATTGCGTTTGCGTTGTTTTCAGATAGCAATCACTCAAAAGAAGCCTGGCCTTTAAATAAAAAGCTATACAATGTTTTGCAAAAGGCT
>DALYNO010000291.1:0-5485 GCA_031975295.1 Anaerocolumna sp.
TTTTGTAAATTAATCATTTTCTACACCTCTCCATTTTCTTATTAAAATAAAATTTTAGGTACATTTCCATATACTACAGCCCATTTGAACTTCCCATTATTGCTATAATGAGAGTAATCCTACCTATAAATCTAATAAAAAACATATATTAATAATACACTATAATTTTCCATTATTCAACTAATTTCACCAGTATTGACATGCTAAAAAACAACTTAATCCCACACTTCACATACACCTTCACATACACGCATTCAATGATAACCTTTGCATAGAAAAAGACCCAAGTCCTAAGACTTGAGTCTGATCTTTCAAGCGGAGACGGTGGGATTCGAACCCACGTGACCTTGCGGTCAAAACGATTTCGAGTCGCTCTCGTTATGGCCTCTTCGATACGTCTCCAATATATTAAATCTTCTATGAAAAGAAGCTAATACCATAAATATTACCCTTTTGTTCATGAAAGCACATCTACCATAAACACATACTAAATTCGTTTTAAGTATAGTCCTATACAATCAGTAACTAAGTACACTTACTTCTTCTACGCACTATACTGGACTATCAATAACTCAACACAGATTTTATCTATCATTCTACCAGTCTTAACCTGCTCCTCCATGGATACACAGGAAGTTAGCGCATCTTTAAGCACATCCTTTTTAAAGTTCTTACTCTGACTTACATATTTACCAATAGTAAAGGGCATTAAACCAGTCTTTTGGCTAATAATCGTGTTATTAAAACCAAGACTAACTAGATCTTTCACTTGTAAAAGCATGTTAAACTGTCTGGTAATTAAGAACAAGATAGACATGGGCTTTTCTTTTAGAGCCAATAAGTCATAATACAAATCCAGAGCCTGTTTCTGATTTTTACTGCCGATAGCATCAATCATTTGAAATATCTTGCCAGATATCTGGGAGGAACATACCTCCTCCACGTCAGCTATCGTAATGATATCTCTATCATAAGCGTAACAACATAGTTTCTCTACTTCATTTTGAATATTCTCCATGTCTGTTCCCACTTTACTTAATAAATGTAAAATGGTTTCCCCAGTTATCTTTTTCTTATCCTTATCAAGCAAGGATGCAATCCATAATTTCAGATTATTTTCATCCATACCATTCATTTCTGATATAGTACCAATATCTTTTACGGCCTTATATAGTCGATTACGTTTATCTATTTCACTTTCCACAAACACAATATGGGTGGTATCAGGGAAATCCTTGATATAATCTGCCAAATCATTTTGATTTTTAAAATAACCGCTATTTTCAATGACTATTAATCTTCTATCACTGAAAAAGGGTAAAGTATTAGCAATATCAACTACTTTCGAAACATTAACTTGTTTGCCTTCGAAATAGGTATAATTCATATCGTCCCCGTTACCAACAATAGCATCCTTAAGCTTACTTTTATAAAGCTTCTTTAAATAGCTTTCTGTACCATATAATAAATACGCTGGTTTAAATTGATTCAGTTTGATATGTTCCTTAATGTTCTTCATATTACCATACCTTCCATTATAGTTCCTTCCAGGAAGAAGACCTCTTCTATTTTACTAATAATTAGTAAAATAATCAAGAATTATTTCCAGCTTACACATCTTAACAATTACGACTTAGATATTTACAAGACTATCTATTGAAATTGTGAAGAATACAACTGATAATAGAAACCTTGCTCCTCCATTAAAGAGTTATGTGTACCTTGCTCAACAACATTTCCTTGATCAACCACTAAGATTAGATCAGCATTTTGAATGGTTGATAATCTATGAGCAATAACAAAACATGTCTTATCTGCCATTAATTTACGCATAGCAGCCTGTATTTGAATTTCTGTTCTTGTATCTACATTAGAGGTGGCTTCATCAAGTATTAATATTTTGGCATCCATTAACATCGCTCTGGCAATGGTTAGAAGCTGTTTCTGTCCTTTGGAAATGTTCATGCCATCTTCATTAAGGATAGTTTGATAACCATCAGGAAGCTTTTTGATATAGGAATGAATTTTCGCTGCTTTTGCCGCTTCTTTCACTTCTTCCAGGGTTGCACCTTCTTTGCCGTAAGCAATGTTTTCAAAAATAGTCCCTTGAAATACCCAAGTATCTTGTAATACCATGGTAAATGCTTTTCTAAGGCTTTTTCTTGTAAAATCACGAATATCTTGCTGGTCAATTGATATATTTCCTTCATTCACATCATAAAATCGCATGAGAAGATTAATCATTGTGGTTTTACCTGCGCCTGTAGGACCTACGATTGCAATCAAATTACCTTCTTTGGCTTCCAAACTTAAATCTTTAATGATCATTTTGTCTTTCACATAGCCGAATGTTACATGATTTAACTTAACTTCTCCGCTCACTTCTGATAATTCTTTTGAATCAGGTTTATCTGTTTTTTCAGGTTCTTCATCCAGTATTCTAAAAACACGTTCTGCTGCTGCGGCTGCAGATTGCAATTCGCTTACAATATTTGCAGCCTCATTTATGGGACCGGAGAATTTTCTGGAATAAAGGACAAAGGATGAGATATTACCAACTGTCATATATCCGAATAAATATAATAAAGCACCAAATACAGTTACTAAGGATAAGGATAAATTATTAATGAAATTTACTGTTGGGCCGACAATACTGCCATAATAATCAGAATTATAATATGCCTCAACAGATTCATTATTAATTTCATCAAATTTATCTAGCGTAACTTGTTCTCTTGCATATGCTTTTATTGTCTTTTGCCCAGAAACCATTTCCTCTACATATCCGTTTAATTGTCCTAATTTTTCAGAACGAATACTAAATAATGGTCTTACTTTACCAGACATATATTTTGTATACAAAATAGACAAAGGTATTGTAACAAGCATTACCAAGACCAGAGGGGGAGAGATCATAACCATCATAATAAAGGAACCAATGACAGTAATGACACTAGCTAGTATTTGAACAACATCTGTTGAAAGTGAAGTACTGATTACGTCTATGTCATAGGAAATACGACTAATGATATCACCTGCTTGCCTGGTATCATAATAACCTACAGGTAATTCTGTTAATTTATGAAATACATCTTCTCTCATGTTTTTCGTTACTTTTTGACTAATCCGTAGCATTAATAAGGCTAGATAATAGGATAAGACAGAGGAAATCACATAAAATATTATCATCCATATGGCATAATGGAATACTTTTTGAAATAGAACGAGTCCTTTACCAGGCTCTATTGCGTCAATTGCATACCCGGATAGCATTGGGCCGATTAATGCTAATAAGTTGCTGACTATAGTGAGAAGTATGGCAAATAATAATCTCCATTTATCTTCATATAAATATTTGCTTAGTCTTTTCAGTATTGATTTGGTATCCCGAGGTTTTTTTACCGGATCAATAACTTTATCTTTTTTAGATTTCACGTGTAACCCCCTTTTTGCTAAATTACCTGAAGCCAGATTCTATTTCAGCTATTTATAGTGATGAAATAATTATGATTTACTAATGATTACCCATTTGAGATTGGTATATTTCATGATAGACACTACAATTATTTAGTAGTTCTTCATGTTTTCCTTGACCAATTATTTTACCATCCTCCATAACAAGAATCTGATCCATATACATAATAGAACTGATTCTTTGGGCAACCATTATAGTTGTGGCGTTTTTATAATGCTTTTTTATAGCATTTCTAAGTTTTGCATCCGTTTTATAATCAAGTGCACTGGAGGAATCATCTAGTATTAATATTTCTGGATTACCCGCTAAGGCTCTTGCTATTAGAAGTCGTTGCTTTTGTCCGCCACTTAGATTAGCTCCTTTGATTGCAACTGGATAGTCATAGGAAGCATTAAGGTTATGGATATATTCTGACGCCTGTGCATCTGCAGCTGCCTGTTTGGCTTGTTCCAAGGTTATATTTCTGTTTAGATTAATATTACCAAGAATTGTATCCGCAAATATGGTATCATTCTGAAAAACGACTCCAAACTTTTGTCTTAGCTGTTGCAGCGGTATGGTTTTGATGTTTCTGCCCTTCATATAGATTCCACCTTGGGATACATCGTAATATCTCATTAACAGATTTATTAATGTGGTTTTACCAGAACCTGTAGCTCCTATAATTCCAAGACTTTCTCCTTGTTTCATCTTGAATGTAACATTTTCGACACATGTAGAATTTTCTTCTACACGTGTAACATCAGAATTTTCCTCATTATTTTTCTTATTGTAATTAAATGTAACCTGATCAAATTCAATATGAATATCTTCGCTATCTGATTTTGTCGGAAATTGTTCTACACCCATAGTAAGCGGTTCTTCTGCACTATTTAATACTTCTGCTATACGCCCAGCAGAAGCTGTAGCTTTAGAAAGTATAACAAAGATTCTTGTGATCATCATCATTGCAGTTAATATCATGGTAAAATAAGATAGAAAAGCTACAATTTTACCAACTTCTGATGCGCCACTATTGACACGATAAGCACCTGCAACTACAACAAGGGTTAATCCTACATTTAATAATAAGTTCATGATTGGATTAATGGTCGCCATGGTAGAACCAGCTTTTAATTCTTTTCCAACCAGTTCACTGTTTGCAGCCTGAAAACGTTGATTCTCATATACTGACTTTGATAAAGCTTTAATTACTCGAATTCCGGTGATATTTTCTCTTACAATACGTATCATTTTATCAGAGGCTGACTGGCTTAAGGTATATAGTGGAATGCCTTTTTTTGAGACCCAGTAAACCGCAAATCCTAATAAAGGTAATATGCCGACTAATATTAGGGTTAGAACTGGTTCTAATGTTGCAGTAATTATAATGCCACCGATTAATATAATTGGAGCCCTGACACCAAGTCTTTGCATCATTCCTATCATTTGATGCAGATTGTAGGTGTCGGAGGTCATTCTAGATACCAAAGAGGGAATAGAAAGATGGTCTACTTGTGAACCTGATAAATCCAGTATCTTTTTGAATAAATCATGTCTTATCGCTTTTACTGAATCTGCAGCTACTCTGGAAGCCATGCGGTTGGCAATTATATTAAAGGTTCTTGCTCCAACAGATAATAGGAGCATCATAAACCCCCATAAAAGAATAACAGATACTTTTTTAAGTGGTATTACCTCGTCAATAATATAAGCTAATACCCATGGAAGCCCTAAATCCATGAAGGTACCCAGTACTTTTATTAAAAACCCATAGAGCATTCTTAAACCATAAGGTTTTAAGTAATATAAAATTCGTTTCATATATGGCTCCTATCTATGTATTTTAACCTATCAATTAGTGGGCGAATATACCCAATTGATCCAAATATCATATTATGACAGCTAAATATGGTAATGATATACATTTTCTAAAAAGACAAATAAAAATCCGCCTATGATGTTTTAATTGGCGGATTTAAAAATTATTCTCTAAACTCAATGTTTCCGTCTGCATCCATCTTATCTATA
>DALYNO010000292.1:0-4240 GCA_031975295.1 Anaerocolumna sp.
AGAAAGGAAAATAATCCAATCACCTCTTTAAGAGGATAATTGGATTATACGTGAAAAAATGTCTAAGATAAAAGAGGTTGCTATGGCGTGTGGAGTATCTATCGCAACGGTCTCCAATGTAATGAATGGTAAAGGGCGAGTTAGTGAAGATTCTAGAAATCGTATCCTTCAGGTTGCGAAAGAAATGAATTATGTGCCCAATTGGATGGCAAAGAATTTAAAACAGCATCAATCCAAAGTAATAGGCATTATTACGGAAGATTTAACTGTATTTAATTGCGTTGATATTATCGACGGTATTAATGAATACCTGGATCAAAAGCAATATTCATTTGTATTAGGCAATCTTAGATTATTTAAGAAATATAACAATGAATTCTATCACCATGAGGATTATTTTAGTCAGGTACAAGAAGAGTTTCGAATTATGGAAAGTACCCAGGTAGCAGGCATTATCTATGTATGTGCCCACTGCCGTGAAATTAAATTTATTCCTAAATTAGAACATATACCCATAGTTCTTACTTATGGATTTTCTAAGGATGAGAACATACCCTCCTTTATCTATGATGATGAGCAGGCGGCCTTTGATGCAACCGTAGAGATGATTTCCAATGGACATGAAAAGATTGGATTAATAACAGGAGAGCGATTCAGTTTACATACCACTGCCAGGTTAAAGGGATATCAGAGGGCACTATATGAACATGGATTATTATACAATCCTGATTTTGTATATGATGGAGATTGGTCAAGAAGTAAGGGGTATGAAGGAGCCAAGGATTTGATTGGTAAAGGCGTATCAGCAGTTTTTTCAATGAATGATGAAATGGCAGCAGGTGTATATGATTATGTTTATGAAGTGGGACAAGAGATAGGAAAAGATGTGGCATTAATTGGTTTTGATAATCGCGAGATATGTACTGCTTTTAGACCGGCATTAACTACTGTTTCTATTCCCTTAAATGAAATTGGAAGAAATGCAGCTAAGAAAATGATAGATATATTAGAAAAAGAACCCCATAAAGAAGACCCTATCCACCATGTTACCTGTAAGCTTGTAAAAAGAAAATCAGTGTATAACAGAGTGAAATAAGTCATCTTCATATCATATGCTTGTGAATATAAATTTACTTAGTACAGAAGAGGCTATACAAAATAAAGTTTATTGTAAACATTATTTTGCTATAGCCTCTTAACATATTTGGTTAAATACATAATCTGTATAAGCTATTTATATATAAATATTTCAAAGTATCATATAAAATGAAACATAATATTTTCTGATCTACATTCGTTTGGAAGCATCAAAGGCCAAAGGTGATCGTTCGCACTCTTCCTCCTTCATTGTAATTTGATAGCACAGAGGACTTCCCTTCATTTTTTCGGAAGCATAACTTAATCCATTGGTACGTTCATCCAATAGTGGATGGTCTATCTGTTTGGGATCTCCTAATAAAATTAACTTAGTTCCTTTACCTACACGAGTGAGTATGCCCTTGGCTTGTTTGGGCGTTAGATTCTGGGCCTCATCAATAATAAGATAGGTGTGAGTAATGGAGCGGCCCCTTATAAAATTCATTGCTTCTGCAGTAATAATTCCTCTATAGAATAATTCATCAATTTTACCTCTTAATTCTTTTTCATTCTGATACCGTTCTTTTTCGTTACGATCAACCAATATTTCCAAGTTATCAATGACTGGCCGTAAATAGGGTGCTATTTTTTCTTGTTCTGTTCCAGGTAGAAAGCCGATATCTTCATCAAATTGTACGTTTGGCCTGGTAATTAATATCTTTCGGTAAGGATGATCAGTTGTTTCCATAATTCTATCAAGGCCGACTGCAAGAGAGTAGAAAGTTTTTGCAGTTCCAGCAGTACCTTTGACTATGACTAAGGGAGCAGTCTGGGCATCTTCTAAAAGTGCTTCTTGGAGTAATCGCTGCCCCACATTTCTAGGCTGTACCCCGAAAGGTTCTATTTTCAGATATTTTAAGGCAACGATATTTTGACCATCATATCGGCCAAGTAAAGTTTTCTTTTCATTAGTCTCTGAGCGGATAATAAAAAATTGATTATATTCAGGTTTGACAATCTGTTTCTTGCCATCTTTTATTATGTATATAGCATCTGTTGGTATACCTTTTTTCTTATAATCATTAAAATAAATATCTTCCCCATAAACCTCCATTCGCCCCGTATATTGCTCCTCAAATAAAGGAGACTGTTCTGAGATAAAATCTTCGGCAGTAATTCCAATCATTTGCGCCTTAAGACGAACCAGAATATCTTTGGTAATTAAGATAACAGTTTCCCCCTGTGCTATTAAACCTTTGCATACTTTCAGAATTCGATTATCATTGGAGGTGTTTATAAAGCCATGGGGGAGTTCTATAGAAACAAAATTAGCTTCAATACGTATGACACCACCGTTTGTTAAAGGTACACCTTCAAATAGACTTCCAGTCTGCCTTAACTTTTCCAGGAAGCGAATACATTGTCTGGCATTAGCACCCCGCTCACCGTCCTCATTTTTTAACTTATCTAATTCTTCTAATACAACAATGGGTAATACTACTTTATTATCCTGAAAGGATAGAAGGGAAAGAGGAGATTGCATTAGTATATTTGTATCCAGTACATAAGTTTTTTTCATAGATACCTCCGACATAAGTTTTCATATTATCCTTAAGTACAATCCTATCTAAAGGTATGAGAAGGAGAGGGTAGAAAATACCATAAAAATGAAAATGATCATAATTAGAAATTACAGACGAAAAGAAAGCACTGATTATCAATTAATAAGTATGCCAGCTTACCATAGATGGCAGCAGCATGGAGAATAAGATTAATTGAGTATACAGTGCTTTACTTACTATAAGGCTATGAAATAAATATAAAAATTAGTGTGCCGTGTAATGATTTATACTTTGTATGGTTTTACAACACACATAACGTAAGATTTAACCCTTCCAAGGCAGTGAAGGCATAGGTGCGCCAGTTTCTAAATAAGTCTTTAAACCGCATAGGATAAAAGTCCAGCCTGCAGCTGCCTGATGAAATTTAGCATTTTCAGCATCAATATCATGCAGAATAGTTAATTTCACCATAGGTCCCATTTCCTGTAGTTCAAAAACCACAGTTGTGGCGTCTTCTTCCTGATTGTCAGGTGTTTTCCAAGTGAAAGACAGACGTTTAAAAGGATCAAACTCTAGTACTATTCCACTTACTTCTTCTGTATTCTCTGGTGTAATAACAGATACACTAGATCCAACAGTCCATTCTGATATCACACGACGTCCGAACCAAAATTTTTGTGTAAATTCTGGTTTGGTAAGAGAATCCCACACTTTTTCAGCACTAGCTGCAATAACAATTTGATATATAAAACCGTTCATTTTAACCTCCTGATTTGTGTTTTCTAAAATATTTTTCAATTCATAGAGACTTTCTATTCTTAAGTTGTCAAATTTATTAATCCAACGGGAATAAATGAGCCTTAATGGAATTGGATTAAGATAATGCAGCTTTTCTTTTCCTTTCCAAAGTGGAACAACCAAATCTGCCTTCTCCAATATTTTTAGATGCTTTGTTACAGCTTGTCTGGACATTTCTAATTTAGAGCTAAGTTCTGTGAGGGATTGGCCATTTCTCTCATACAATAAATCTAACAGATATCTTCTTGATTTATCACTTAAAGCATTAAATATATAATCCATATTTTTATATTAGCAACCTTTTGGTTGCATGTCAATAGCAAAAAAATGGAGCTAATTGCATTAGCTCCAGAAGTTATTTGTTTCTTTCTAACTATATCATATCACAAAATGGGGATTTTTTCAAGTCTTGTATTGGAGCGGGGGTTTTAGTATAATGAGATACTTTATAATAGAAGGGGTGAGCTTATGGAGGACGATTTATTAAAACTAATGATAATAAAGAATCAGGAAAAGGAAGTGACAACTCTAATAGCATGCAATGAAGAGACCCAAAAGTATGGACTGAAACTTACACAGGAGGAAGCCAAGGAGTTGGTAATTAGCAGAAATGCAAGCCTGAGAGATCACAAAAGAATTGAATTTAGTTCCAGTATACTAGAGAAACTGATCTATAATTTCTGTGATTCACAGTATTTGATACAGGACAATTACGCGAATACATTAATGGAACTTCAAGATATCTTTTATTTATTTAAAAACGAGTCAGAGGATAAATTAACGGATGAGGAGTTAATTCATTT
>DALYNO010000292.1:4250-5473 GCA_031975295.1 Anaerocolumna sp.
TCATTTTATGAAGGAACAATTTGAGACAGTTTGCACAGGTGATACAGAATATCTTGCTGACACCTGCCTTGAGAGATTTGCACAAGCAATTAGAGCCGGTTATTCAGCATATATTGGATCTGATGGCTATGGTCAATATGAGAACTTTGATGAAGAGCCAAGGTGGGATAAGGAGCTGTATTTAGAGGTTCTAAAAGAATTGTTCTGGAGATAACAAGGAGGCTATATGGAATACACTTTGGAAGAGTTAATACCAATTGTTGAAGAGCTTACCAGAAAATATACTTCTAATGAAAGTACTTCAATTACCTATGAAACAGCAAGTATGCTAATGGAAGCAGTGCTGTATTGTTTAGAGGAATTAGAAAAAACAGAAAATACAGTACTAGCCAAAGAAAAGCTAGAAATTAAGCTGGCCTATCAACAAGGTTATGAACTGGTCGTTAATAAGGTATATAAAGCGAAACAAATTTATGATAGTCTAATAGAGCATTTCTATGATTTCAGATGCAGGAATCTGAAAGATACTATGATAAAGGGAATGCCAGAGTTCTTTCTTAGATATGACCCACATTTTAATCCTATGGATCACTTACTAACGCTAGACTATCCTACTCTGGGGGCAGTATACACTCTTAAGGGAATAGATGCAATCTATCAATATTTAGTTAATATGAAGATAGAAAATGACTTCTTAAGTGTTTTTCCCCATAGTTCTATTGAAAATTTGTTAGAGCAAAAGGTGCCAGATTATGAAGAATACTATTATGATAATATTAGTTATGATGTTTTATTATCAAGTATCGGATGCATGATTGCACAAAAACCTGTTAATTTACTTCTACTTTTACCAGAGGATATGAGTTTTATAGAGGAATTTTTTGCTGGTGTTAATAAGCAAGAAGCAGAAGTGAAGATTAAGATGCTTATAAACAGGCTAATAGACAGGGGAATGGATGGAGATAATACCATGAAAGTCTATTTTTATAAAGTGGCAGAGGAATTAAGTACCAGAATTCTCAATGGTATTATGAATCAATCTCTAAACATGGTATTTGGATTAAATGCTATAAGAGTGATAGATTAATAGAGGACTATATCAAGGAAAGAGCACAAACTCTGGTTAAAGCACAGAGAGTTGTGCTCTTCATCTAATCATTCTTAAAGGCTTTATTTCCGCCAATTATTAGCGTTTTATATTCACTTTGCGAATTGCCTGTGAT
>DALYNO010000293.1:0-5461 GCA_031975295.1 Anaerocolumna sp.
CTTCTTTACTATATTATTGTTCAGATGCAATAAATTCACTAATAGGTTCTTTTATCAAATTCATTAATAGCATAAGGTTTTTGGTCAGTATCTGCTAAAACCACAGTACATAGATTTTCATTCTCAAAAATCATTGGGAGAATAAGATCTCCAAGCATGGCGGATTTTTTGTATTCAGCACGCATTTGTTTAATTGGAAAGCCCTCGGGCAAATATTCCTCTGCCATCTTAATATATTGACCATTATTAACATGGTTATTAGTATCAAGATGATTTCTTCGTACAGGAAATTCATCTTTGCATGTAAGGGGTTGAGGTATTTCAATTTTGCGTGGAGCATAATTCATAGGGTAGGGCTCTTCTGAACCATAACCTCTGATATCTTCTTCTATAACTCTTACTGGACGGTTTTGTCTGGTATCCATGTACACCCATATGGAATTGGCATTGGAGCAAACTTCATTGTTACTATCTGTAATTAAAAAATTACGATAGCCATACATACCTTTAAAATCATAAGCCCAAGTAGAAATTGTTATGTTTTCACCAAGAGAGGGAAAACGATTTACATTTATCTGCCAGGCATTCATTAACCACACACGATTCATTTTATCCAGATAATCAATTCCCATACCAATATCTTCTGATTGAAAGGTACTGCAATCCTGAAAATAATTGATAATAGCGTACAAATCCAGTTGCTTGTTCTGATTAATTTCGCTGTAACGAACGCGGCTATTAAAACTATACATAATTACACCTACTATATACTGTATATTTACAGTACGCCAAATGTTAGAAAGAATAAAGATGGCTGACTTTGTTAGATTTTCTTTCAAATTATTTATCTGTATTTCATTATAGCATTAATATGAAAAAAGTGGTACATAATTATTCTGTACCCAAACATAATTAGATTTTTTCCAAATTTCTTTCATAAAAATAGTGGAAATCTTGTACAATTAGTATATAATAAGTACAAGTCTGTTTCTTGTAAATAAAATCTAAGAGCACAGATATATGAACATACTGAATAAGTGGAGGAAATCATAATGAAAGAAATAATCAGCACAACGAAAGCACCAGCAGCTATTGGACCTTATTCACAAGCCGTTACCATTCATAATCTGGTTTACACATCCGGTGTTATACCAATTAACCCAGCAGATGGTACAGTGGTTGAGGGTGGTATTAAAGAACAGGCAAACAGAGTGCTTACTAATTTAGCAGCACTTTTAGAATCTTGTGGTTCCTCTTTAGATAAAGTAGTGAAAACTACAGTTTTCATAAAAGATATGAATGATTTTGCTGCCTTAAATGAGGTGTATGCCACTTATTTCACGAAGGATTTTCCTGCAAGATCTTGTGTGGAAGTAGCAAGACTCCCTAAAGATGTTCTAGTAGAGATAGAAGCAATCGCTCTTTTGTAATCCATATAAGAATTATCTCACAGTTTTAATATGGTGTAAGAATCAGAGCGGTATAATGTTTAAAGTGTGTGAAATATGGAGCATTTTACACACTTCATAGAAGCAAAATGACAGCTAATAGGTATTCCTATGGATGTAGTAAGAAATAATTAAGTATTTACACAGTATTTACATACTAGCCATTTCCCTGTTAGTTTGTTATAATGTAAATATTGTACTTAGATACATGATGAAAGAATACCAAATGGTTTATGTTTGAAAGGAAGGTTTTTTGTTGGACTCGATTGATTATTATAATAAATATGCTAATTTATATTTTGAAAGTACTGTTGATTTAGATATGGGAGAAACACTAGATAAATTTGTCACACATCTGCCAGAGGCGGGAGAAATACTTGATTTAGGTTGTGGTTCGGGAAGAGACAGCTTATCATTAATTGAGCGTGGCTTTGATGTGACTGCCGTTGACGGCTCTAAGGAATTAAGTGAATTGGCATCCATTCATATTGGACAGGATGTTTTAACCATGGAATTTAACCAGCTGGATTTTCATGAAGTTTTTGATGGTATATGGGCGTGTGCTTCTCTTTTACATACACCATCAGAAGAATTGGAGGACATATTTAAAAAGGTAATCTTAGGATTAAAGTCTGGCGGTGTATTATATATGTCATTTAAACACGGAGATTTTTCTGGATTTCGTAATGGAAGATACTTTAATGACTTTAAGACCAAAACGATGAAAGATTTTTTAAATAAATTTGAAGAATTAGAAGTAATTGACATCTGGAAAAGTGAAGATACCAAAAGTGAATCAGGTGACGGCTTGTGGTTAAATGTACTAGTTAAGAAATTGAATCTAGAACAGGAGTGATTCATCCATGAATAATTCATCCACGAATAAGATTAAAGCAGTAAATAAAGTTTTTCTAGCCACGGTAGTTATTTCTGTCATAGGCGGGATCTTAAATGCTTATCTATTTAAAGCCACACAGAATTTAGCGTATGTAATGATAGTATCCCAAATACTAATAGCGCTTCCTTCTGTCATCTATCTTAAATTAAAAAACATTAATATAGTTAATGGAATAAGACTAAAAAAAATAAATTTGGGGAATGTTATACTGATTATTCTCTTTACTTATCTTATGACGCCACTAATGGGATTGATTAATCTATTATCCACCCGAGTGGTAAGTAATAGTACGGAACAAATTATGGGCCAGATAACATCAGAAAATAGTTTCTTATTCACTTTACTTCTAGTTGCACTTATTCCTTGTATCCTCGAGGAGACTGTTTACCGTGGAATATTCTACAATGAGTATCGCAAAGTAAATGTATTAAAAGGAATTGTTTTAAGTGGTTTTTTATTTGGTATCATACACGGCAATTTTAATCAATTTTCATATGCGTTTGCTATGGGAATTATCTTTGCTTTATTAATAGAAGCTACTGATTCTATTTTATCTACCATGATTGTCCATTTCTTCATTAATGGTACTTCTGTTTTTGGTTTGTATTTGCTGCCCAAACTCAGTAAACTTATGGAAGCTTTTTATGGTGAAGAATATGTGGATACAGCGGCAAATGTTACAACAAACAATGTAATAAGTGCCGGAGCCATCGCAAGTTATGCTGTATATGCAGCTATCACTTCTGCTCTAGGGTTTATTGTATTTAGGACAATAGCCAAAAGATCGGGCAAGTGGGAATATATTAAGAGTATCTTTAAAAGAAACAAAGGAAGTATAGTGCAAGATAGCGCGGATAGTAATGAACCTATAGTTGATTATGTTGTAACGGACAGTAAAATTGATTACAAAGAACAACCTGGGAACAAGCTTATGACAGGTAGTCTAATCATAGCAATCATCATATGTATTATACTAATGATAATAAATGAAATACCCTTTTAAATATGTGAATACAGTAATAAAATATAAAGGAATCATAATAGAACCTATCTTTTCTCTCAAGGGATTTTACCAGAGAAGATGGGTTTTTTGTATATACACATTTTAATGCAATATGTTATAATAATGAGACGGTATATTAAGTATAATTAATAACTTGATATAAAATAATATAAAAACAGAATATAAAAGATTGGAGAATTATTATGGATAAGATATATGATTTAGTAATAGTAGGATCAGGACCGGCAGGACTTGCTGCAGCCATTTATGCTTCAAGAGCAGAGCTTGATACCATTATAATTGAAAAAGCACCTTTAAGTGGTGGGCAGATAATTAACACCTATGAAGTTGATAATTATCCTGGAATACCAGGAATTAGCGGGTTTGAATTAAGTACTAAATTTAGAGAACACTGTGACAGAATGGGTATGACATTTATTACAGGTGATGTTAATAAGTTTGAACATAACGAAAAAGATGGAATCAAATCCTTAACTTTAGAGGATGGCACAGTATATCAAAGTAAGACAGTGATTATCGCTACCGGTGCAAATCCACGTAAATTAAAAGTAGAAGGTGAAGAAAGACTGTCTGGAATGGGTGTATCTTATTGTGCAACTTGTGATGGGGCTTTCTTTAGAAATAAGGTTACTGCCGTAATAGGTGGTGGAGATGTGGCTGTTGAGGATGCTATTTTCTTAGCTAGACTTTGTGAAAAAGTATATGTAATTCATAGAAGAGATGAATTCCGTGCTGCAAAAACCTATATTAATAAACTATTATCTTTGGATAATGTTGAAATTCTATGGGACAGTACAGTAGAAGAAATTAAAGGGAAAGACCAGGTTGAAAAAATTAATGTTAAAAACAGCAAAACTGGAGAGATAAAAGAATTAGACTTAGATGGAATTTTTATAGCAGTAGGAAACATACCTAATTCTGATATTTATAAAGGTGTTGTTGATATGGATCCGGCTGGTTATGTTATTGCCGAAGAAAACTGTCTGACCAATATACCTGGTGTTTTTGCAGCAGGAGATGTTCGTACAAAAGAATTAAGACAAATCATAACTGCCGCTTCTGATGGTGCGAATGCTATTACAGCAGTAGAAAAATATTTAAATACCTTATAGTATAAATGAAGGTGCTAAAATACTATAATGTGGCCATTTTTGGCAATAATGTATAAAAAAACTATTCTAATTAGTGATAATTGAGTTGACAGGAGTAGTATGCTTTGATATAATTACCTCAGAATATTTAATAATTTCGTAACAATTGAGACACAGAATGAACAATTTCTTATATATCTTAAGAAGTTATTACATTCATATGAAACTAAGGAGGTCACTTATCAATGGTTAATCAAACTGCTGTAAAAGCATCTTTATGTGCAGCGGCATTACTACTCTCTTTAAGCTTTGGAGTAACGGCAAGAGCAGCAACGAATGTATCAGACAGAGCCATCGCAGGCATAACACTTGCCTATGATGATTACATAGAAGCAACACCTGATGAAACAAATGGTGAAGCTGAGAAATTAATGGAATCTATAGTACAACAATCAGAAGAACTTAGTAATTCAGATGAAGCTAATAATGAAGAAGCTGGTAATGATGAAGAAATTAGTAATGATGAAGAAGTGACTAAAGTGGAGTCACCTTATGCCAACTTAGGTGTTTCCATTGCTAATGATTATGTTAATATAAGAACAGAACCCAACACAGATAGTGAAGTGGTAGGTAAGCTTTACAGAGGCTGTGCAACAGATATCCTTGAAACGCAAGGTGACTGGGTTAAAATAAAATCAGGTAAAGTTGAAGGATACATAAAATCGGAATATCTTGCAATTGGCGAAGATGCAGAAAAATTAGTAGATGAATTTGCAAGTAAATATGCAACAGTTGATACTGAGACATTATTCGTAAGAGAAAAACCAAGTACAAAAGCATCTATTAGTACTATGATACCGTTTGGTGAAAGATACTATATCATTAGTGAATCTAAACATTGGGTTAAAATCATGGTGGATGGTGATGAAACAGGTTATATCGCAAAAGATTACATAAAGATTGATGTGGAATTTGAATATGCTATTTCAATAGAAGAAGA
>DALYNO010000294.1:0-5451 GCA_031975295.1 Anaerocolumna sp.
GTATTGATGAAAAATAAATTTATCCTGCTAAAAGTATCATATCTTTTTATATATACTTTAATGATTGTATGCCTGGGTATTATCCTAAATATTATATATAAAAGTATAACTAGTGAAGCTAGTATAAATAGCAGTTTCCCTTCCCTTGTATATTTATTGTATTTTTTAATATACATCCCAATATTAATTCTGGGAATATGGCTTATGAGACGAATTAAAAGTAAGCTAAAACTTCTATATCCAGATAAATATCTACCAGCAGGTCCATTAACTAAGAAACTCTTCCTTAGAAAAACCATAAAAGCCCTAATATATTCTATTATAGGATGCAGTTTCATACTAATAATAGTTCCATTTGCTATTGTCTATTTTATTACAAGCCACCATGTGTATTACCGTAATAATTCATTGCTTCAAATGACATATACTGCCTCAGATTTTGGACTTACTGAAAATATTTTATCATTGAAAACAGATGATAATTTAAGCATATGGGCATCAGAAATACCAGCCGCAGAACCCAAGGCAATTATCATATTGTTAACAGGTATAGAACAACCTTCTATTACACAATTTTATCCTCATGCTAAAATGTACCAAGAGAAGGGTTATTCCTCTATTCTTTTGGAAGTAAGAGGTCATGGTAAAAGTGATGGTAACAAAATATGTCTAGGTTATGATGAAATACTGGATGTAAAGGCTACTCTTGACTATATAAAAACGAAAGAAGAGTACAAGAATATACCTATTATTCTTCATGGGGTATCCATGGGAGGTGCTATAGCTATAAACGCATTTGGTCAATATCATGAACTTGATGGGCTAATTGCTATGTCTGCTTATGCCACCTTTGAAGATGTGCTAATTGATAATCTTAAATTTTATAATATCCCTGATTTTATATGTAATATAGAAAAGCCTATTATAAAATTAGCATTAACCGCAAGTTTTGGTACTGATAAAGTGAATAATATGAATCCGATTACCCAAATTAAAAACACTGGCGATAGACCCACTCTATTGGTCGCCGCAAGTGGAGATGCCAGTGTTCCCATGGACAATACAAAAGCTATATATGAAGCAGCTTTAAATACTGATTTATGGATTTTAGATTCTTGGGAACATTTTATTGTTAAGGACTGTGTTTTAACTAAGGTTAATGAAGATAAAGAATATTGTAATAAGATATTTGAATTTATTCAAAAAGTTACTGATTGAGGTACTGATAATTACATTAATCAGTACCTGTAAATTTATTCTACTTTTCCTTATGAAAAACAAAAGATTTAGAGCCATTGTCGAATCTATTTTCCTTTAGAAATGTAAAACCACAATTGATCGTATAAAAGTGATGATTTCTTATTGAATAATCTGGTGTTTCAACAGTCCATAGTTTGGCATTACTGTATTTCTCTTCTATATATTTCCAAACCATAGATCCAAGGTGAAATCCTCTTAACTTAGGCGTAATGAACAACATTTCCAAACTAAATTCGTTGGTGTAATTATTAGCAATTGTATAAGCACCTATTATATTACCTTCATAAATAACTTTATAACTTTCATAATTCTCATGTTCATTAAGCCGCTTTATTAAACTGCCATCATTATATCCCGTAGGACCATCCGCTTCCATCTCTGTATGCATTGCGGTGTCTTCATTAAATGCACCTATCATAATATTTGTTAATGCTTCATAATCACAAGGATAAATCTTCTCATAGGTTAATTTGTTCATTGTATATTACCTCACCAGTTTTTCTATTCACTATCCCTCATTCACTAAGCCATATCTTTATGGCCTTTTTTTGATGATTATATTTATTAAGTGCTGCAATTGTGTCTATTACTTGTTTTGCACCAAGTTTTTGCTCTTCCACATCTACGCTTTCCATACCTAATGCACGGTTTAAACTATACCCTAGCCATCCAAGCATACCTGCATATCCACTATCAAGTACATAATCCCAATCTATATGGTTCGTGGTCATATATGATCTATATGCATTGAGCAAAGAATTGAAATTCTTTTTATCCAGTTCACCCTCACCATTATCAGACCAGTAAATTAACATTTCCAACAACTCTTGATATGGATTTACATAACCAGCTGCTTCCCAATCAATTAAGTAGGGTTTTTCTTCCTCCCACATTACATTTTTGGGATCTAAGTCTCTATGACTGATAACCATACATTCTGATAATATAGAATTAGCCTCATTCACCTGTGAAGTCCAATGGTTTAATTTATCTATAGATTTGCCATAAATATCAATCCAGGCAGTTTTTTGTTCTACTCCTTTTTCATAATATTTATGCCAATTATAGTTTATAGATTGGATATTACCTTTTTCTACCTCGGGTACAGAAATATTTAATTTATGAATTTTACCTAAGACACTTCCAATTTCATAGCAGTTTTTAACATTAATAGACGGCGGAAATAAAGATGTACCCTCCACCCAAGGAAACAACATATAATATTTGTGGTTTATATGAAGGATTGGGCTTCCATCAAAATCTATGGCAGCTACAACTGGTAAATACCCAGAGAATTCAACAGCTATGCGTTCTGCCTGAATCATATTATCCACTACACCCTTACGCTTCATTATAGTGGGGTTTAAGCATTTTATTGCATATACTCTTGTATCCGTAACAACCTTATACATTTTGTGCATGAGCCCACCTGAAACAGGCAAAGGGCTTTCTATTAATTTACCTATTTTATATGTATGAATCAAATCATATATCTCATTCATTTCTTGATTGTTCATTTTACTCCTCAACTTTTATTTACGAATGAAAGATTTATTCTTTCATTGTAACAGGTTTGCACACATTGGGTATATATAATTCTATGATAGATTTTCGTGTTAACGATATTTGTTGATAACCTCATCACTCCAAATATGTGCTTCTATATATCGTTCGGGACCGTATTTACCATCATCATTCCAATCCTGAGGTAAACCATACTTATCAATAATCTTAAGTATTTCTTCATAGGTATATAGCTTTTTCCGATATTCTCTGCCATCATTAACGGTTGGACTAAATGTTGGCATTGAATCACCATAGGTAAAGGAGATTGTCTTTGGTTTAAATTCTTCAATCGGAATTCTTATAAAGGAGCTGTTTTCAAACCAAGTACTTAACCATGGACTATGCTCAATCACCATATAATGAGGTGAGGTTCTGTTTATAACTCCTCCTTTTTTGATAAACTCTAAGCGAATGATATTCTCGCAATTATGCCTATACTCTATATATTTTTCATGTCTTTTTGCACTTTGAGTATTAGGCTTTTTTACTTTTATAGTATTAAGAATAGAGTTTGCTTCATCAATCGGCAAATCAGATAAGTTGGTAAATGGTACAACTGCTTTATCAAAATAATGATATAAATAAATTTCAACCACCTCCAAATCCATTGTTGTACCATTGATAGGGCTAACCCTTAAGTAAGTCAACCATAAATATAGTACCTTCCTAACATCCAAAGAGAAAGAGATTATTTGAATATATCTAAAGAATACTTTAAGCTCTAAAAAAATCCTCAGTTAACTTGTGGTACAAGATTTCTGAGGATTGTAATATTCATGTCTTATATTGTTAGTTCATTGCGCATTATATTCAGGTAAAGATTAGTGAAATGAGTATTATACTTATTCAATACATTTACAGCTTCAACCACAAGGCAGGACGGACACCTCCTTTACATTCACCATCAGCGATGTTGCCTTTCAATATATTATTACCTTGGATGCCTATGTTACCATCAGGGTGTATGTACACAGCTTTTACATTAACACGTCCAGGTGTCCGAAGCCACCACCAATGGTACCATCTATCATTCTTATTTTGAGCTATTCTTTTACTGTTATTATCGTCTTTTCTTTGAAACCAATATCTTTGATTTTTTGCCGGGTTAAACAGTTTTGAACTACTATCACCAAAATATTGGCAGGTTACTTCCTCAAGACTTAACAAAAATATGTTGTCTCTCGTATCAGCTCCGCCTTTTGTACCATACCACGGATTATCAAGATTTTTATTTATAACTGGATTTATTCTTGATTTCTCAGCTGGGGTGAATTTGTCATAAAATTCATCGTTAAGATATTTTCTTAAAGAGCACTCAGACCATGTTATATCTTTATAGGCATCATGATATGCACGCTGTTCTATAATATTTTCAGTTATTATCAATGCTGTATCGTTATGCATGTCAAGTACTCTCCATTCATAATTGCCAAATACTATTTTATCTCCTACTTCCATAAGTGTCCCCCTGTTTATTACTTAAAATTATCTTTTAACTTGATTGGAACATATCTTTGCAGTTGTTTATAACCTAGCCCCTTTTCTATGTCTTTATTGGCTATATCCCCATCCTCCACATAAGGCATATTGCACATAAAATCACGACTTTTGTCAAGCTCAAAATTAGTGCTTTCAATCCAATGGAAAATTTTACCTTGCACTTTTTGAATGCTCTCGTTATCTTCGTCAATGCTTACCGACATAGCGTATAAGCCTCCCGGAAAATCGATTAATTTCAAAGGGCTTACATCTGCGTCAGTAACACCATCTTTAACAGCACATATCCATTCAGCTATGTCATTTTTAGGCATTAAAAAATCAAAACAGTCGAAAATCACAGGTTTATACAAATGGCAATGTTTCCACAGTTGGTTCATATAGCCGCCGTTTTCAAACATATCCCCCCACAGTTGGTCACCGGACGTTACTGCTTTGAAACTAGGTATCCTGACGACCATCACATCAGGTATTTTTTTATCTAATCTTTCCGTTATTTCAATCAGACGGTTTATATTAGAGGGTTTGCCAATATAGTCAACACTGATCAACTGCGTTTCTAATTCTTTTGCTTTGTCATACAGCAGTTTTATGTCGGTATTATCAGCAAAATCCACTCGTTCTATTTCATGTATGAAGTCCAAAACAATATCCTTTAACTCATGGAGGAGAGCAACTTCGTCGTCTATGTTTTGTACTTTCTTTTCTAACACTTCTAAGACTATTTCGGAACTGGCCGTGCTGAAAATACGCTGAATATCTTTTATGCTAATGTTCAGCTTGCGTAAAATTAGTATTTGCTCAAGCCGCCTGACAGCATTTTCGTCGTACATCCTATATGCGTAGTCATCGCTTCGGGTGCTGTTTATCAGCCCCATGTCCTCATAATAGCGCAATGTGCGGGCTGTTATGCTATACTTGCTTGATATATCTTTGATTTTGATTAGGTTGTCCATTCGTTTTGACCTCTTTTTCTTTTTTTGTGATGAATCTAGTATAAAGCCTTCCCCAAAGGAAGAGTCAAGGGGTAATGTTTCTTTTACTGTAGATAATATATAATTCTATGTATTGGGACATTTTGAGATATTAACTAACCAATTCTAGAGCATTATAGAAAGTGTATAACCG
>DALYNO010000295.1:0-5369 GCA_031975295.1 Anaerocolumna sp.
CATGTGGTAATGCCCATTTCTTCAGCTCCAAGTGCTAAAGATAGACCACATAAACCAGTGTGTCTTGGGTCCTCTGAATAGTATTCAAAGTTACGCCCTCCAATAGGGTTTCTCTGGATGTTAATTCCTGGGGCTAGCCAACTATCGACATGAAGTTCAATAGATTCACTGGCACAAGCTTTTCCAAATTCTTTTAGTATATCCTGATTAAAGGTACATGCCATGGATATTCCAGTAGGCCAAGCTGTTTTAGAAACTCCGGCAGGACCATCTTTATAAAAGACAGATGGAATACCGTATTTGGTTAACCCTGGTGAAATATATCCTGGAAAACCAGTTGGGTGGGTGGATACTGCAATATCGCTTCCATCCTCATATTGAATGGTAGAAGAATATTTACCACCCATACCGCCAAATGGAAGACCAGGCCCATAACCATTTAGCAATACAGAAAGCTCTTCAACCGTAAATTGCTCTACAAAGTCCTCTATAGAGATGTGACCTTCTTTTACATCTTTAAGCGTATAATTAGCTGTATTTTCTGAACTTTTCTGATTCTTTATATGCTTATAGGCTTCTAAATTGCTATTTGAATTTTCCTTGTTCTTAAGGGCTTTCATAGCATTAGATGTTGCTAAATTAATAGTTGTATAATCGTTTTGGTCTATGTTTAATAAACAAATAGCTTGCTTTTTTTCCTCTTCTTCATCTGGATATGAATATGGCGTAACGCCCTTATTACTTAAGAAATCAAGCTTATGTTTATTCACAGTGGATAGGCCTATTCTATTGGTTAACTGTCTTGTTACAATGGTATCTGCAATCTCTATATAGCCAATAATTCTTGTGTTTCTTGATGAATTACCAACTCTTAGATAATATAATCCTGCTTCTAAAATATAGGCTGCACTAGCCTCATCATAACTAGCCATATCTGCTAAGGAGAAATTAAGGGTAATTTCTGTAGTTTCATTTGGTAATAATTCTCTGGTTTTAACGTAAGTAAGAAGTTCCTGATAAGGCTTTTCTAATTGGATAGAAGGAGCGCTTACATAAAGCTGAACCACTTCTTTACCAGACCAAGTAGTACTGTGATTACTTACAATGGTTTTTACTTGGATATATCCATTCGTGTGTTCTACCTTAGCGTCGCCAATATGCAGTTCTCCATAGGAAAGACCATGCCCAAAAGGATACATAACAGGAATGTTAAAGGTATCAAAATAACGATATCCTATATAAATACCTTCTTTGTATAGTGCAACAGGACTTTTCTTAAATCCTATACTATTATTTTCTTTGGAGGACAAACCAAAATCCTCATAAGTTAAAATTGTCTCAGGTTTATCTTTATTTGTAAAGAATAACCCAGAGGAAGGATAAGCTTCATAAGAATAACCAATTGTAGCTGGTAATTTACCACTTGGCGTAACTTTACCAGTTATAACATCTGCAAGGGCAGCTGCTCCTTGTTCACCAGCAGTACCCAGAAATAGTATGGAACTTATGGAAGGATAGGAAGTGATAAGCTTTAAGTCAATAAAACCATTCACATTTAATATAACAACTACCTGTTTAAAATGGGATGCAACTTTGTGTAGCAATTCTTTTTCTGAGGAGGTTAAGTAATAATCGTCTTCCACGCGACGATCACACTCTTCTCCACCAGAACCTCTGCCAATAACCAGTAGGGCTGTTTCATTGGAAGGTATTTCTGTAATGATATCTTCAGGGATACTATATTCACAAGTTGGAGCTTTATACTTGCCAAAAATCTCATATATTAGTCCGCTATTAAGTAGTTCTTTAAATTTCTCCCGTTCCTCTTCAGGATCAGGATTATGCTTTATTTCTTCCTGTAGTGCATCACGGTAAAAAGCATCCAGGCGGGGGTTGGGTATAAGACCCGCTCTAATTAGTTCATCTGTAATTAGGGTTGTTTCTTCAGAAGAAGTAGCACCAGACCCACTTCCTCCGATTAAGGTATCAAGCCCAGCACGTCCAAAGATTGCAACAGGAGTCTCTGGCTTTAGTGGCAGAAGATTATTTTTGTTTTGCAACAGTACAATACCCTCGGCTACCAGTTCTTTTGCAAGGAGTAATCTGGACTCCTTTGTATCATAAGTTTTCATGATAATTCCTTTCCTAATAGACATATTATAGTGCTTATGAATCCATCTAGATACAGTGATTTACCATACAATGATAACCTATTTAGAATAATATGTTTTAGTAAAACAACAAAATAGTTTAACCGTATGATAAATGCTGTTATTCTAGTGCTTTATAATATAAAGGCTTATTTAGTAAGTCTGACAAATATATTTATTTCGGAGAAGTTGTCTTTTAGTAATTGACCTTTAATCTTAACGCCACCTGCACGGTATGGATTCGGTATTTCCTCCGCAGCAAGAGATGTTTGATCTGCCATAACCGTTATATGGGGGATACCTGTTTGGTTGGAATTGTCAGTAGTAATATGGTAATTAAATGTAATATCTTTACCAAAACAGTTGTATTTAAAGCGAACACCATCAAGTTCTGCTGGAAGTACAGGATCAATTACCAAATCATCTTCTAAGAAACGAACACCTAAAATATTTGAAACTAACTGATTTAAGTAGATTCCAGGACCGCTGGAATATAGTCTCCAGCCAGCTTTTACTGACACAGTTCCCTTTTTAAGTTTATCGAAATTCTCTGCAAAATCATAACGATCCAAAAACATACCATCAGAACTACTAAAATACATATTACTCTGTCTCAGTGTTGCAGTAGGCACAGAATTTTGTATTAATACAGGATTGATGGTAAATAAATTATTCCATGCAGTGGAACCATCACCAATTTTAGCAAGAGCTTCCAGATAACGAATATGAGCGTGGGTATATAAAAGACTGATTTCTCTTCCTACATTAGCTGCCTGTTCAGCTCTTTTAAAGAGTTTACTTACACCACCAGTGTAGCGGGCAGGATGGTCCATAAGTCGAACACCATCAGGGAATTTTAATTCTCTATCAATTACTTTCATGTTCTGTACTGCTTGTTCAGGTTGTACCAGCTCAGCTATAATACTGCGCGTCATGGGAAGAAGACGGTATTTAATGCCTGTTTCATCATCGGTTGGGTGGAGCATATATTTCATATTACCATTGTCATAGCTTACAAAACCAGGAATAATATTATCTTTTATCAATAAATTATTAAAATCTTTTGATATTTTATCTGATTTTTCGGTAAGTTCTGCAGCAAAAGCCTCATCAGTAATTGCTAAAGCCTTACCAAGTCGCTTAAGTGTCTGAAAGGCAAGTGCAACAGTCCAGGAACTTACTAAGTGTTCACGCATTTTAGGATCTACTGGTTGTAGGGTATCGTCCCAATCACCACCGGCATAAGTGATAAGACCAGTATCTCCAATAAAACGTTCTTTGATCGCTTCAAAAGCTTTTTTAATATGAGTGAGCAGAGTATCTTTGATATCTTTTTCGTCTGCATAAGGTATCATTTTGCTTAGCAGAGAATAATCTCCGGAAGCTTCTAAATAATCGCTAATACATTTGAGTGGCCAGAATACAACATCGCCATGGCATTCACCAGCATCAATGGAATAACGATCAAACATAAACCATTGGGGCCATTCTCCACTTTCCCTATACTGGTGAGAAAAGATATTTAACAGTACTTTGCCTGCCAGTTCATAGTTCTGTGTCATTAAAAAGTACTCCATTGGACCTTGGCACACATCTCTGGTTCCCCAGGCAGCGCCACCAGGTTGTTCCAGTCCATGAGGGGAAGCAAAATGAATCATTGCATTGTGAGAGTACCACCAAGCAGTCTGATTGAGGATATCGATTCTATGCATTAAATCCTCATGATCAGTGGATAATTCAAAGCCTCTGTTTAGTTTACTGTAAAATAACTTAGCTGCAGTTTTTTCTTCTTCAAAGTTAAAGGTTTTGAAGTCTTTATTAGCTGTGGCAGGATTACCTTGTATAACACATTTAAAACCAGTAGTATCATTTAAAATACAGGTTAAGAAACTTTCGTCGCGTGATAATCCGTCCTCAAAGAAAATTCGGTCATCACTATATTCAGGTAATGCACCAACGAAATTCATGTCATAATACAACTCTTTATATTCTTTTGAAATATCAGTAAAACGTAATCCTGTTTCGGTTTTTTCATAGGTGATATCTCTGGAATACTCATTTTCACCAAGTACTAACTGATTTGTTAGTATAAAGTCATATTTTATATGGTTAATACTCTCAACTTCAAGGACAATACCCGAGGTATTAGCAGCTGCATAAGAAGTTATCCTTAAGAGATCACCAGGAAGTACATAGTACCATCTTGCATAATTCATGCCCATTTCAAAGAGAGCAGGCAATGTAAGCAAACGATACATACCAGAAAGCTTAATATATAAATGTTGCCCACAGTTTTTTTGAATATTTAATAAACCTCTTGATGTAGATAACAATTTGTGAAAAGAAGTATTCCCTAATATAGTCTGACCATTAAATAAACCGTACATATAAGCGGTACTTGCCATTGCATCGTTGTTTAGGTCACCCATTAGTTCTGGTTTGGTATCATCTGAAGATCCATCCAAGGTAGAACTAATTGCAGAAGGGCAGGTCATAAATATGGTTCCGTGAGGACGTTCTGTAAGTAACTCTTTTTCTTTTGTAACGACATGGCTGTGATCCTTGGTGAAGAAAGATAATAATGTGTTATCTTTATATTCCTCTAATATGCGATAAGGGAAAAGTTTGGTAATCTCTTCGTTGCTTAAAGAAGGAGAGGAGTAAGGGGTGCCATAATCTGGTTTAATAGTAACCGTTGGACAAGAAATACTATCTTCGAAAGTTAAGGACGTATAAGCTTTTATGATTTCCTCTTCAAATTCCACGGTGGCAATACTATCCGGATGGTCTTCTTTAGCAAGGCCATAAAAAGCGGCTTTTCTTTCTAGACCCAGAGTAAACTTATCAGTTTGTAATCCTGTGTATGAAAATTCAAATTGGTAATTTACATCTGGAAGATCTTCGGTGATAGCTTTTGGCTCATTACTGTCCTTATAGGAAGTTTGAAAGAACTGCATTCCATCCGTTGCGTAATGTATAGCAGGAACACCTAATGAACCTTGTCGTAAATAAGGATATTTACCTGATTGGTCTTGATTTTGTCTGGAGCAGACAGTATAGCCGTTTTCTGTTTGGAAAATGTTATGTCCAAGATACTGGGCTGCATAGAGTTCATTTGTTAGTACACCACCAACAGAGGAAACTCCGATATCCTGACCATAAAGCAGATCAACAGTCTCGTCATTTCCTTTTAGTTTTACTGACCAGAACCATTTACCT
>DALYNO010000296.1:0-5358 GCA_031975295.1 Anaerocolumna sp.
AACATGAGATACTTCATATTCTCTCCATGCATCTGCCAAGAGCAAATAAAATGAAGTCAGCTTATAGTAAGTTAGCCCTTAATATGGCAATGGATATCGTTGTCAATGAGTATCTTCATGATCTTCCCCCTTTTGCTACTACTTTGGAAAGCGTTAATTTGACCTACTCATTAAAGCTAAAACCCTATCAGCCTTTGGAATATTATGTTGTTATGCTTCAAGAGGCTATTGACTTACAAAAACCAAAGTCTGAACCTGAACGAAAAAATCTGCTGACACTAGCATATGACATAGAGAAAACCCACGACATTTGGGAAGAATCTACTGAAATTGACGAAAAAACAATGAAGGAATTTACAGAAAAGGTCATTGAACTTTCAGAAAAAGGTGAAATACCAGCTCATGTACAAAGTTTAATCTCCCTTTTAAAAAACAGTATACCTGAATTACCTTGGAATATCTATTTGAACCGATTAATGGGAACTATAGAAAGTACAAAAAAGAAAACCACAACCAGAAGGAATCGTAGGCAGCCTGAACGCCTGGAGCTTAGAGGTCAGCTCACTAGACATAAAGCAAATGTTATCGTCGCTCTTGATATCAGCGCAAGCATGAGTGATGAAGAATATAGGCAAGCCATAAAAGAAGTACTGGGTATCGTAAAAAATTACAATCAGGAAATCACAATACTAGAGTGTGATAATGAACTAAGACGTATTTACAAAGTCAAAAGCAAACATGATATCAAAGACCGCATTCGTAAAAAAGGAGGCACCCAATTTCATCCTGTTTTCGAGTATGCTAATCAGCACAAAGCAAATTTACTCGTATATTTTACAGATGGTAAGGGTGAAGAAACGCTTATCGTTCCTCCACGTGGTTATCATGTATTATGGATCATCTCCGGAAGGGGAGAGGGCATTTCCTTAAAAAACCCCTTTGGTGTGGTTAAAAAATTAGGTGCTGTTACAGATAAGGATACTACACAAAATGTGATGGAATTAGCAAAGAGCGGATTCTCTATGATGAATCAGGAAAATTTTATATAGTTATATCATTTTAAGGGAAGGCAAATGCACTTCCCTTAAAATGATTCGTATTACTGTTTTATTTTTTTATGCTTTAGTGTTCCCTAAGTAAAGTACTGTGAATTAAGTTTACTAGATCCTTTGGTTTCTGTCCCGAAATTCATGCTCTGTTTTTCTAAGACCTGCACCAAGTCATAACCTAGTACTGCTGCAGTCTCTGCCACTATTTCTGCGCTAGCAGCATAATAGACATTTGTAATAAACTCTTCATCCATTCCTCCCAGCGTGTGTTCACTTCCTCCTTGGGGGTGATCCAATAAATTATGGAAGGTATCTCATATGGAATAAGGCTTGACATATCTTTGATTTTAATGATTTTCAAAATATAGTTGACACATCAACTAAACTAATGTAGAATAGTTGTCATGTCAACTAATAATTTGGAGGTAATGTAATGGAAAAAAGCGTTGGTAGATTGGTATCTATCCTGTATCGAAAGAACCAAATCTATTTGAATGTAGTTCTTAAACCACTTAATTTGACCGCAGCAGAATTACCGGTTTTTACTTATTTATTTGAACATAACGGTGTATCCCAAGAGGAGCTTTCTTCTTATTTAGTCATCGATAAAGCATCCACGGCCAGAGTGGTTCAATCACTATTGGAGAAGGGCTTTTTGCGTAAAGAAAAAAATCTAACGGACCGCCGAGCAAATAAAGTTTTCTTAACAGATCTAGCTTATGACCAAAAAGAAAAAATAATAAAACGATTACAGCAGTGGACTGATTTTCTGGCAGAAGGTTTAGAGGAAGAATCTGTTAACACAATGTTTACGGTTTTGGATCAAATGGTTAAAAAGGTAGAGAATGCTGACATCAAAGACATATGGAGGAGTCATGAATGGAACAAACATTGAATGGGGCTAATCCCCTAGGAACAGAAAAAGTCTGGAATTTGTTAATAAAATTCTCAGTTCCTGCTATCATTGGAATGGTAGTGAATGCATTATATAATATCGTAGATCGTATTTTTATAGGAAATGCCAAAGAACTTGGTTCTAATGGACTTGCAGGTATCACAATTGGATTTCCCATTATGGTTATTCTTCTTGCTATTGGTATTTTATTTGGTGTTGGAGGTGCAACTTTATTTTCCATAAAACTTGGAGAAGGAAAGACAGAAGAAGCAAATAAAGTTATGGGAAATGCTTTTATCCTTTTATTATGTAGTGGCGCATTGTTTTTAATACTTGGACAGATATTTCTTGCACCACTTCTACGCTTGTTCGGTGCAAGTGAAACAGTTCTACCTTATTCCATGGCCTACATGAGAGTTATTTTCTTTGGCGCCATCTTTCAAGTAGTCAGCATGGGAATGAATAACTTTTTACGAGCTGTAGGTCAGCCCAAACTTGCAATGCTTACCATGTTTTTTGGAGCAGGCACGAATATTATTTTGGATCCAATTTTTATCTTTGTTTTTAAAATGGGTATGGCAGGAGCTGCACTTGCTACAATCATAGCCCAGTGTGCATCTATGATATGGATTTTAGCTTTCTTTCTAAAAAAATCAAATCATCATAGACTTACTTTAACATATATGAAACCTGATAAAGATATTATGCTAAAGATTACGTCCCTTGGAATGCCCGGATTTTTAATGCAGTTAAGTAATAGTTTACTTAACATTGTCTTAAATAAGAGCCTCTTAACCTATGGTGGTGACTTAGCAGTTTCTGGTATGGGAATTATCAACAGTATACAAACATTTCTTCTCATGCCAATCACAGGTCTTAATCAAGGTGTACAGCCAATTATTAGCTTTAATTTCGGTGCTAAAAAATATGACAGAATAAAATTAGCTGAGAAGCTTGCCATAATTGTAGCAACCATTATTGTTGTAGTCGGATGGATACTGACAAGGGTGTTTCCATCTCAACTTGTCAGATTATTTAACCAAGAACCTAATTTAGTTGAATTTGGCAGCAACGCCCTTAGAACCTGGTTTTGGTGCCTGCCTTTTATAGGATTTCAAATTTTGGGTGCTAACTTCTTTCAGGCAGTTGGCCGTTCTACATCTGCAATGATATTAACACTTACCAGACAGGTAATTTTATTAATTCCAGCAATTCTTAATTTTTCGCGTATTTGGGGGCTTCAAGGAATATTATATGCTGCACCATTTGCAGATGCTTTATCTGCACTTATAACAGCTGTGTGGTTTTATTTTGGTATACGTTCCTTATCTGACTCTAATCCCAAAATAAGCGGTGAAGTTTCTTATCAACAATTTAATGATTAATATAGTAAAATAACATGGGACTGTCGCTTTAAAGATATGTGACGATTCATCCATTAAAGACCGTTTGCCGCTCTCTATGTGCGACAGCCCATACTTATTCTTGTGTCTTTACAAATTCCCCATATCTTCTTACATAAAGGGTTTTTACTCATGTTGCAAGTAACATATAACATACAACAATCACAAATAACCAGGCAAAATATACCATTGGAAGTTTGGCCAGATGAAGCATATCACCAAGTGGAGTAAATAGAATTATCGTTAACAGTTTAGAAATGATACGCAGCAAATCAAAAGAAACTCCTATGAGAGTTTCTTGGCTAATCCTAAACACCTAATATCCAGCCAAGGATACCTGGTTGATTTTGATTTTATCCCTATCTCATACACAGAGAATATCTTTTATGATTTGTCAATGGTAAAATTAGTATGGTAAAGAAAATCAAAAGATAGCTCACGAAAAGCATGAGCTATCTTTTTAAATGTATACTTAATTTGGCGACCACCAGTTTCCTGATACTACAATCGCATTTAGTACTCTGATAGTGTTCCCAAAATAGTAATTATCCTCTGTATGAAATGCTACATTATAATCCCAAAGGTCATTCAACCATTTCTGGTTCGTTTGTTTTACCATAGCACTTACCATAAATGGAGCCGAGAAACTCATATCCTCATAATCTCTTCCATCCATTAAGGTTCCATCCAGCTTATATCCTGCTCTGATATTCTCTGGCTGATTGTTTGTTTTTTGTCTAATCCATACATTTAATTTATCAAGCTGTGATTTAGCTCGATTATCTCCTGTCATAATATAATCTGTTGCAATACGCCATGAAGTTCTGCACCCATTATATCCCATATATCCATCTGCATCTGATTCTAAGACTGTACCTTTTGGAGGAATAAAATTCCCTTGTTCCATGACCAGAAAATCTGGAAGTAATCCTGTATTTGCACTGTACTTTTTAAAAGTATAGTTTATGATCTGGTAGGTTTTATTTATTACCTTATCCCAACGATTGTCTTTAGATGCCTTTTTGAAGGCCTTTAGATGCTGCATCATATAATCTGAAGTACGGGTAAGAGTAGTATACGCTCCGGATGAGGCCCAATCTCCCACTTTAAGGTTCCAATTGGTTTGGTTTACTTCTTCCTTCATAATAGCATTGATTATTTTTTTACCTTCTAGCAAATAGTTTATTTTCCCCTTACTCCCCCATTGTTTATGGGCTAGGAGCAGAGCATATGCTATATCCATATCTCCATCTGTAGCCGAGTCAACACCACTGATATCAACAACTTTTCCCTCTTTTACCCCCTGCCTCCAGGCCATCAAATCTTTATTAATAGAACTTGGATGTGCTCTAAAATAGCGATACATCCCATCAAAATAGGTTTTTGCTTCTTTGTCGGCTCCTGCCATAATAGCCATAATTAACATTCCATAACCATGGGCTTCTGACACAGTGATTGCTATTTTATCGTCATTATCTCCATCCTTAAACCAATCTCCATCACTATACCATACATAATATTGGCTCTTATTATAGGGATTTTGTTTTACATATTTATTTTTCCATTCCTCGTAAAGGCGTATTACTTGCTTATCCATTTTGGCTTGAGAGATATGGTTTGGTTTAATAGTTCCCTTTGTATAAGCTGAGTGTTGCGGAAAGGCCTTATTAGCAGTAGTCTTTGCCCTCGTACTCTCTGCCTTTGAAACAATTCCATTGCTGCCTGCAACAATGGAAAACAGTAAGATAAAAATAAGTACTGTGCATATCATTTTGTAAATTGCATTTTTTTTGCTTTGCTTATATATCAACTAATCATCCTCCATACAAATCATCTTTATTAGTTATATAATTTATACTCTCCACAGTCAATCCAATAGGTATATGTATTCTGCTCCTCTACATAATAACATAAATCTATGATACATTTGATACATAAAAACTTATTTATTCAACGAATCTGTCTAGATTCACTACTTACTCCATAACTTGATCTTTCCCTGGATTAGATG
>DALYNO010000297.1:0-5355 GCA_031975295.1 Anaerocolumna sp.
AAGGCGAGGATGGATATTTCAATACATATTTTACAATTAAGGAACCGGACAAACGTTTTTTAAACTTAATGGAAGGCCATGAATTATACTGTGCAGGTCACTTTATGGAAGCAGCGGTGGCTTACTACCAGGCAACTGGGAAAGATAAGCTGTTACATATAACAAGACGATTTGCAGATTTAATTTGCGACGAATTCTCAGCGGATAAAAATGCGAAAGGTTATCCTGGTCATCAAGAGGTGGAAATAGGTCTTTATAAACTATATGAAGTAACTAAAGAAGCTAACTATTTGAACCAGGCGAAGAGATTTTTAGATCGAAGAGGAGAGAAACCCAACTATTTCCTTGAGGAGAAAAAAAGGCCGGATTTTGAACTTATCTTTGACGAATTTAAAAAATATGATACCTCCTATTCCCAGTCACATCTTCCTATTAGAGAGCAAAAAACTGCGGAAGGTCATGCAGTAAGAGCTGGTTATATGTGTTGTGCCATGACTGATATTGCGGCAGCCTTTGATGATTTAGAATTATTTGATGCTTGTAAAGTTCTATGGAACAATATGGTTGATAAGCGAATGTATATAACTGGAAGTATAGGAAGTTCTGGTATATTAGAACGATTTACAACAGACTATGATTTGCCCAATAACAGTAACTATTCAGAAACCTGTGCTTCCATTGGCCTTGCACTTTTTGGAAGACGTATGGCACAGGTGACAAAAGAAGCTAAATATTATGATGTAGTTGAAAAAGCGCTATATAATACAGTTTTGGCTGGTATTGCTATGGATGGCAGAAGCTTCTTCTATGTTAACCCTTTGGAAGTATGGCCGGATAATTGTATTCCCAGAACGTCCAAAGAACATGTAAAGCCAATTAGGCAGCCTTGGTTTGGCGTAGCCTGTTGTCCACCTAATATTGCAAGGACCCTCGCTTCTTTAGGTGAGTATATTTATCTGGAAGGACCGGATGCCATTTGGATTAATTTATTCATATCTAGCAAGGTTAAAACAAGGATGCAGGGTCAAGAAGTTGAACTTCAGTTACATACAAAATTTCCTTATAATGGTAGAATAACAATACATGTTAACAGTAAGGCAGGGGTCAGAGGTGCAGTATATATTAGAATACCTGATTATGTTAAGGAATATGACATACACATTGACGATTGTGTCTTAGGGGAACAAGAGGTAACCAATGGATATTGTAAGTTAGAGATGGAATTTACTCATAATATCATTACCTTAAACTTTAATCTGGAACCTAGAATTGTTCGAGCCAATCCACTGGTTAAAGAAGATGTGGGTAAAGTGGCAGTTATGAAGGGACCTCTGGTTTATTGCATGGAAGAGATAGATAATGAAGCGAATCTCCCGGCATATTTTCTTGATACTACTGCCCAACTAAAAGAATATTATGAGGAAGATCTTCTGGGAGGAACTAGCCTCATACGCTGTCAGGGGAAGAAAATAAAGTCCAATGGTTGGGAGGATGAATCCCTGTATACAGATAAAAGACCTGTATTTGAAGAGAAGGAGTTAACTTTTGTACCATATCCCTATTGGGGAAATAGAAAAACCGGTGAAATGCTCGTATGGGTTAAAGAATTATTCTAATATGTTGAGTTTATATATTGAAGTAATGGAAGGTTTTTGGGGAAGCAATAAACTAATTATATTTAGAACGGCAAGTTTATGTCGTTATAATAAAAATGAGTGAAAAGGAGAATAAAATGAAGAAAAAAGTAGCTAGTGGTTTTCTAGCAGCAGTAATGGTATCCATGGTTGTTCTGAGTGGATGTGCTAAGAGTGGTGAGCAAAAAGCATCTAATCCAGAGGCGAATGTCAGTACTGAAAAAAGTAATGAGACAAAAGAGGGAGAGACAAAAAGTAACGAAGAAAAGAGCAGTGGAGAAAGAATTAAAATAACTTACGCACAGTGGGGAAATGAAGTTGAAACTGCTGCTACCCAGAAAGTGGCAGATAAATTTAACCAGGAACAGGATAGAATTCAGGTTGAAGTAGTTAAAATTGATCACGATACCTATGTAACTAAATTAAATGCAATGGCTACAGCTGGTGAACTTCCGGATACTGCTATTATGAGTGAGGCAGGCGTACTAAAATTTGCTGAAAACGGTTTGCTTGCTGATATTAGTGGCATGTACGCAGAAGGTGATGCTAAACCCTTAGACGCATTAACTTTTAGATATGAAGAAAAACCAGTTGCTTACTCTGCTGCAAACGAAGTGTTAAATTTATGGTATAACATAGACTTATTAAAAGAAATTTGCGAAAAACAAGGGTTAGACCCAGCTCAGTTTACGCCTCCTGCCAGTGCAGATACAGCTTGGAACTGGGAAACCTTTGTAAAAATTGCTCAAACACTCACACTGGATACCAATGGAAGAAACGCACTGGACCCAGAATTTGATCCAAACAATATCGATGTGTATGGTTGTACTGTGAATACGCTTCCCTGGCAGCTTGAAGTATGGACACTATCCAATGGCGGAGGATATTACAGTAAAGATGGAAAAACATGTACCATTGACAGTGCAGCCACTGTGGAAGCACTTCAGATGATTGCTGACCTTTCTGAGGTATATCACTGTGCACCTCCAGTCACCAGTGCTGCGAATGCTTTGGAATCTTCACTTGGAAGTAAGAAAGTAGTTATGGCAACTGATGGACAATGGAACGTAGGAACTTTCCTTGGACCAAATGCTGATTTTGAATATGGCGTTGGTGTACTTCCCTATATGAAAGAAAAAGTTACTATTTGTACTGGTGGACCAAATGTTGTATTATCAACAACAAAGTATCCGGAAGAAGCCATGGAATGGTTAAAATGGTATTATAAAGAAGAAAACTCCTGGGCATTAATTGAAGCTGGTACTTGGATGCCTATATTGGAATCTTGGTATACAGAAGCTGATAAAATAGATAAGTGGATTGGTAATCCTAACTTCCCAGACAAAGAAATGTATAAAAGCGCAGTTGTTGATTATGCAAAAAATAACATGGTATCTACAGCTTGGTATTATGTAAATGGTGCAGAAGAGTTTAATGGCACATTGGATGCTATATTCTCAGGGGTTTGGACTGGTGATCAGACTATGAAAGAAGCAATAGAGGACAATAAAGAAGAGTTATTAAGTATTTTTGAAGAAAATAATCCCCAATAAAATCATAATAATCAGATGACCTGCATGAGAGGTTTGTGCAGGTCATCTGATAATAAAGAGGTGCTGGTATGAAAAATAAAACAAAGTTAAAAGTCACATCAAGAGCTGGAAAAAAGGAAGAAATCACTGCATATTTGTGTTTGATACCAGCGTTTTTTGGGGTTACCTTCATTAGCTATCTGCCAACCCTAGCAGTATTTGTATTAAGTTTTTTTGATTGGAATGGGCTAAAGGATCCTAAATTTGTTGGATTTGATAATTTTACTCGTATCTTTACAAAGGATATATACTTTGTTGCATCTATAAAAGCTACAGTTTTCTATGCTTTGCTGGCGGTAGTAGGTGGGGTTGTATACTCCCTTATTGTAGCATTGATGCTTAATATAAAAATAAAGGGAAGAATAATCTTTCGTTCCATTTTCTTTGTGCCATATCTGCTGCCAGCCATTGGTGTATTTAAAGGGTGGGAATGGTTATATGAAGGGAATTTTGGATTGTTTAATTTTCTTTTACGGATGGCAGGGCTTCCCCCCCAACGTTTTCTGAACAGCACAGATCAAGTAATACCTTCCTTAGTCCTAATTGCTATTTGGATTAGCGGTAATCTAATCGTTATATTTCTTGCAGGACTTCAAAATGTACCAGGGGTATATGTGGAGGCAGCTAAAATTGATGGTGCTAATGCCTGGCAGCGTTTCATACATGTCACAATTCCAAGTATTTCCCCCATTATCTTTTATAATGTGCTAACAGCCTTAATAACACATCTGCAGGTGATTAATCCAGCTCTGGCTTTAACAAATGGTGGACCTAGCAAAAGAACGACCTTTATGTCTTATGTCATTTATTTATATGGATTTCAAAAGAATAAAATGGGTTATGCAGCTGCATATGCTGTGATATTCTTTGTGTTAGTAGGAATTTTTACCATTATATTATTTAAAACACAAAAATCACAAATATTTGGAGGGGAGGAATAAATGTTGACACAAAGGATGTTAAAAAGCGGAAAAAAGAAAGAGAAGTTAATCAAAATAATCGTCACATTAATTGTGTTGTTCATGTCCTTACTTGTACTACTGCCAATTTGGTGGATTTTTAGATCCTCTTTAATGAGTACAGGAGCACTAAATGCATACCCGCCTTCCTTTATTCCCTATGAATGGTTGTGGTCAAATTACTCCAAAGCTTTAGAAACTTTCGAATATTGGAACTATTTTATCAATACTTTTTCTATTATTGTACCTGCTGTATCTTTTGGTACAGTGACAGCAATCTTTTGTGGATATGCTTTTGCTAGACTAAGATTTAGAGGAAAAAAAATGATATTTAATATCTGTGTAGGTACAATATTATTACCAGGAATGGTTACCCTGATTCCTCTATATGTATTCTGGACGAAGGGGCTTGGCTTGGGAGATACCTACTGGCCCTTGATACTACCGTACTTAACGGGCGGCGGATTTTTCAATATTTTTTTAATTAAGCAATTTTTGATGACAATTCCCATGGAACTTGATGAAGCCGCTTCTATTGATGGAGCAGGAAGAATGCGTATATTATGGACTATCCTGGTTCCATCTATTAAACCAGCAGTTGTTGTGGTTGCTATGATGCTGTTTATCCAGATTTGGAATGATATGCTTCAGCAGATTATTTATATTAATAGTATGCGTAAATTTACATTTGCAGTGGCACTTACAAATTTTACAGGATCTTTTGGTACCAATTGGCCAGTGGCTTTGGCAGCAACATTTATGACCATTTTTCCAGGTATTATTATTTACATATTAGGTCAAAAGAGTTTTGTAGAGGGAATCGTACTAACAGGAATGAAAAATTAAGAAAATAAGGAAGCTGGTTATCATGGTACCATACATTTTAGCAGTTTCTTACAATAGGATGTTAACACCAAACCTCTGTCTAAGTGAAATCTGGTCGCTTATATAGAGGTTTTATGAATTGTATAGACTAGCCATGTCAAATAATTAATCTATATAATTCATAAGCCTATGGCTCGGGATGCACATAACGTGGTCATGAAGATTGTCACTTGCTTGACAGCTCGTTAGTGCAGGAGTCTGGAAAAGCAGATACTATCTTGTTTCTTTCATGAAATTCTTAGGAGAATTAAAGTTTATTTTTGACTATATAATACAGCAATGCTA
>DALYNO010000298.1:0-5339 GCA_031975295.1 Anaerocolumna sp.
AAAAAGCAAAGGGTAAAACCATATTACTGACTACACATAATATGTATGACGCAACTGAACTTTGCGACCGGGTAGCCTTTATTGTGGATGGTAAACTACGTGCACTAGATACACCGAAAAATATGATTATGTCAAAAGGCGCTTCAAGAGTATGCTACACCTATGCATGCAATGACCAGAAGGAACAAATGGAAATTCCATTAAATCAGACGGGCAGTGATGAGTTGCTTTTAAGACTTGTTCGGGAAAACCAGTTACTTTCGATTCACAGCAGTGAACCGACCCTAAATGATATTTTCGTGGAACTGACAGGGAGGCGGCTGCAATGAGAACAAAGGCACTGTTAATAGGCGATATTCGCTTTCAATATAAATACGGTTTTGATTTTCTATATATGGTCTTTTCAATACTCTATATCAGTTTACTCTATTTACTACCTGTCACATGGCGGAAGCAAGGTGCTATTTTGATGGTATTTACCGACCCTGCTGCAATGGGTCTTTTCTTCATGGGGGCGATTGTTTTGTTTGAAAAGGGTGAATGTGTTTTAAACAGCATTGCTATATCACCTGTCAAGCCAATAGAGTATGTAATATCAAAACTATTATCCATTGCCCTTATTTCTACAACGGTTGGATTGTTTATAGGGCTTGTTGGTCACGTTATCAGCAATCCATTGCTATTTATAATAGGTGTATGCTTGGGTTCTTGCCTTTTTTCTGCTGTAGGACTAATGCTTGCTGTAAATATTACTACCTTAAATCAATTTATCGTTGCGACCATACCAGCTGAAATAATCATTAACCTTCCTGGTATTGCCTGGTTATTTGGTTGGAAACCGAGATGGCTGATCCTACATCCGGGTGTTTGTATTATTGAGCTTTGTGAAAGTGGTGAAAATGCATTGCTGGCGTTGCCTATATTGATATTATGGACGGTAATATCTATACTACTTGCACAGTATGTGGTGTCAAAAAGTCTTCGTTCCTTAGGAGGTGTCAAGCTATGAAACCTCTCCTGAAATCTTTTGTAATGTTCGTTCAACAGATATTTAGAGATAGTATGCTTGCAGCAATGTGTGGCGCCACCATCTTAGCTGCATGTTTTATTCGATTTGGTGTTCCGGCGTTGGAAACTATACTATGTGATTATTTTCAGCAAGAAGCTATTCTCACAGAATACTACCTATTATTTGATCTACTTCTTGCTTTAATAACACCTTACATGCTATGTTTTGCATCTGCAATGATGATGTTAACCGAATATGATGATAACATAACTGGCTATCTGTCGGTGACCCCAGTTGGAAAAAGAGGCTACCTCCTGTCAAGGCTGGTATTTCCGACCATTATTGCCTTTCTAATATCTATAATACTTATGTACTGGTTCTCGTTGACGGCGTGGTCATGGTGGGCGATGATTGCTACTTGTGTGCTCCTAAGCCTTACAAGTGTTGCCGCGGCCCTTATGCTGTTTTCTTTATCCCATAACCGAGTGGAAGGCATGGCAATGGCGAAGCTATCAGGGCTTACCATGCTGGGTCTGCCTGTGCCTTTCTTCCTAAAGTCGGATATACAGTATCTGTTTTCACCACTTCCTACATTTTGGATAGCCAAGCTTTCCACAGCCCATAACTTCCTTTTCTTTATACCAGCATTGCTTACTTCAATGATTTGGATTTTCTTACTGTACCGTAAATTTAATCGAAAAATCACATAATAGCTGACTAATTGTATTCCATAAAAGTGTAGTAAGTGGGTCAGATTATAAGAGAAAGAATACATCAACCACTTTCAGGATTGAAGAATCAAGGAAATAAACTGAACATATTTAGAAGCTATTTGAATAACATGAGGATATGCGCTGGGAACAATGGACTTCCATTTTAATAATTATCATTAACAAAAAATACTATATATAAAGTAAACTTTGCATGACCATATCACAACAATCTTAAAAAAACATGTATCAAGCTAGTTTTATACTGTCGCCTTAATACGAGTCGCAGCTTTCACTTATTGCTTAGAAAAGGGACAAGAATCGTAAAAATGCACTGTTTGACGAACGTAGTTTGGAGTTTGCATTTTTACGATTCTGCTTTGACCTTTCCTAAGCAATTAGTGAAACACGACGAGTATTCGAAGACAGAATAAAACTAGCATGATATATGTTTCAATAAGACTATATACTGATATGGTCATGCAATCACAACCTTATTATTCTTAATTTATGGGGTTATGTAAAAAACTAGCATAATACATGTATCAATAAGACTATATCTGATATGCTCATACAATCACAACCAAAATTATTCATACTATGTATAAACATGCAATCATATAAAACCTATCGATTACAAACTTCTAACAAATCGCCTAAATAATTCTTGACCCTCTTCATCTCTTTTAAAGACCCCAGCATGTTCTAATACTTTAGAAAATACCAGTCCAATTTCTTCTTTCACAATTTGGTCTACATTATTCTCAGTAATAGAATCATACTTACCTTTAAAATTCTCCGCCCAAGTCTTATGTTTTTGAAGCAGTGGATTGGTATCAAAATCTTGATTATGTAAGATAAATTCTTTTACTAATTCCATTTCTTCCTTTAATCTTGAAGGTAGAACTGCAAGTCCCATTACTTCAATAAGACCGATATTCTCTTTTTTAATGTGATGAAGTTCTTCATGAGGATGATAAACACCGAAAGGATGTTCTTGGGTCGTAACATTATTTCTAAGAACAAGATCTAACTCAAATAAATCCCCTGATTTTCTGGCAATAGGTGTAATGGTATTATGAGGTGTGATACCCTCTTTTAAATGATCATACTCTATATTTGAATCTTGAAGTAAGGTTTCATTATGAGTAGAGAAGGCATATACAAATGCTTCAGGATCAGTATAGTTTCTCCATTTATTTAAAATATGGTCGCCAAGTTCTATTAGGGCAGTCTCTTCCTTGGCTTGTAAACGTATTACAGACATTGGCCAGTTTACAATTCCACAGGTAACACTTTCATAGCCTGGTACAGTAAAAACACCTTCCACTGGTGCTTTTGCCATAGCGAAAGTATAGTTACCACCTTGGAAATGATCATGAGTTAATATAGAACCTCCAACAATAGGTAAATCTGCATTGGATCCTATAAAATAATGAGGAAACAGTTTTACAAAGTCAAAGAGTTTAATAAAGGTTTCTTTATTAATCTTCATAGGTGTATGTTCAGCGTTAAAAATGATACAGTGTTCATTATAATATACATAAGGTGAATATTGGAATCCCCAGTCCTGATTATTCATTCTGATAGGAATTATTCTGTGGTTTTGTCTGGCCGGATGATTTAATCTGCCTGCATACCCTACATTTTCTTTACATAAAAGGCATTTTGGATAACCACTTTGTTTCATCAGCTTTGCCGCAGCTATTGCTTTAGGGTCTTTTTCAGGCTTTGACAAATTAATGGTAATATCCATGTCACCATACTGCGTTTTTGTAACCCACTTCATATCTTTTCGTATACGATAACGTCTGATATAATCCGAATCCTGGCTAAGTTTATAATAGTAATCTGTAGCGACTTTAGGTCCTATTTTATAAAGTTCATTAAATTTAGAGATAACCATGGAGGGCTTTGGTATAAGTAACCCCATGATTTTGGTGTCAAATAAATCTCTGTAATCAATGGTATTTAACTCAAGAACTCCATGATCTGCTGCATAATCCAGCAATATTTTTAATATGGTTTCTAAGTCCTCGTTTTCTAAGCCATCACAATCTGGTTCTTCATATTCGTCCATATGGAATACTTCAAGTAATTGATTTGTTGTATAAATTCTATCTTCTTCAGAAATTAAGCCTGTACGAACACCATAATTCACCAATGCTTTCATTGCTTTATTTATCATATTTTGCCTCCATATTCTGAAAATGATTAATCCTTCTCAGAACGCAAACTTCAGTGTGATAGGGTCTTCCTTTCACACCTTGTCCGCTAAATAATACACCTATCCATGTACTATTGCCACGAAATGATAGGTTGAAAGAATTATTCTGTGGCCAATTTTGTATTCAAATTTTCTTTCAACCTATAAGCCTACTAATTAGTTTTATTATAAATTAATTGTTATCTACTCTACAGCCTTATAACCATTTGGATGGGATTCATGCCATTTCCAAGCAGACTCAATGATATCTTCAATATTTGTATATTCAGGTTTCCAAGCAAGTATATTTCTAGCCTTATCGCTTGATGCAATTAATTTAGCAGGATCACCTGCTCTTCTCTCAGCAATTACAGCAGGGATATCATCATTTGTAACTTTTCTGGCAGCTTCAATTATTTCTTTTACTGAGAAACCAACTCCGTTGCCTAGATTAAAGATACTGCTTTCATTACCTGCTGCTAAATACTTAACCGCTAAGATATGGGCCTGTGCCAAATCAGATACATGAATATAGTCTCTGATACAAGTACCGTCTTCTGTATCATAATCATCACCATAAATGGTAATCGCCTCTCTTTTCTTATTCGGAACTTGTAGGATTAATGGTATTAAATGTGTTTCTGGATTGTGTGCTTCACCAATAGCACCACTTTTGTGTGCACCACAGGCATTAAAATAACGTAGAGATACATATTTTACACCATGGGCTCTATCTGTCCATTTAAACATTTTTTCCATAGACAGTTTCGTTTCCCCATATGTATTGGTTGGCTCCGTTCTATCGGTTTCAAGAATAGGCACACGTTCTGGTTCACCATAAGTTGCAGCTGTTGAAGAAAATACTATTTTATTAATACCATGGGCTACCATAGACTCTAATAAGACCTTAGTACCACATAGATTATTGTCATAATATTTAAGAGGATTTACCATACTCTCTCCAACTAAAGAGTTTGCTGCAAAATGTATTACAGCTTCGATTTTTTCCTGTTCAAAGACACTGTCTACAAACTCTCTATCCCTTATATCACCTTGATAAAAACGTGCTTTGGGGTGTACAGCTTCTTTATAACCAGTCTCTAAATTATCTATGATAACTACGTCATCACCTTGATCAATTAATTCATAAGTAGTGTGTGAGCCAATATATCCAGCTCCTCCAAGTACTAAAATTGTCATAATTTCTCCTGCCTTTCTTGCATAAATGATTACTATACTTTGTTATTTACTTAAATTAAATTGAGAATTCAGAATTCATCCTTACTCTTACATTCTATTGCAATTATCTATACCATATACGAAGAATGATGATATGGTATTGTATTCTATAATGTTGTTGGTCCATCACCGATATCAACCACGTATAAATCTGCATGGTAACCGATTTTTTCAA
>DALYNO010000299.1:0-1568 GCA_031975295.1 Anaerocolumna sp.
TTGAACATAGAGTAAGGTCCTTTTTCTTTCGCTAATTCCATGGAAGCTTTAATTGCCTGATATGCAATTTCTTCATATAACTTGTCAGCTTCCCTTAAATGTTCTTCGCTTTCCCAAGAGATGTTATGGTTTACCAAATAATGATGATAGCCACTGGTTCCCAGACCAATAGCTCTATACTTATCACTGGTAATTTTAGCTTCCATAACAGGTGATTGATTTAACGTAATTACATTATCCAGCATACGGATTTGTAAAGGTATGGTTTCTTCTAAATCCTCTAAATTTACTCGTCCCAAATTCGTAGAATTCAGATTACAAGTTACCATGTCTCCAGCATTTACTCTTGTAACAACTTGACTGCTGTTTTCGTCTGTTTCAATAATTTCTTCCACCAATGTAGATTCACTCATATTTTGTGCAATTTCGTGACATAAGTTGGAACCATATATCATCCCTGCATGTTTATTGGGATTTGCTCTATTAACGGTATCTCTAAAGAAAATAAAAGGCGTACCAGTTTCCACTGCAGATTTCATTATCTTCTTCATAATATCAAGGGCGGTTACAGTAACTCTCTCTAATCTCTCATTAGCTTCGCATTCCAAATAATGTTTTGTAAAGGCTTTATCATTTTCTTCATCATAAAAATCCTCTAGATAAAAGCCCATTACTTTTTTTACTTGATAGGGGTCAAATAAAGACCATTCCCCTCTCTCCTCTAATCTCTCCATAAACAAATCAGGAATACTTAATGCCGGAAAAATATCATGGGCTTTCCTTCTATCATCCCCATTATTTGTTTTAAGCTCAAGAAATTCATATAAATCCTGATGCCAAATATCAAGCGTAATGGAGGCTCCCCCTTTTCTTCTTCCTAATTGATCAACTGCTACAGCTGTATCATTATAGAGTCTGATCCAAGGAACAACACCGCCGGAAGTATTTTTATATCCTCTAATTTCACTGTTTAGGGCTCTAATTTTACCTACATATATACCTAAGGCACCACCATGTTTTGATACATTGGCAAATTTTTGGTTTACATCATAAATAGACCATAGGTTATCACCTACTACAGATATAAAACAACTGCTTAACTGATGATATGGTGTTCCCGCTGCTGCAAGAGTTGGGGTCGCTGCAGTCATTTTAAGTTCGCTTAATATATCATAGAATTTTTTAGCAAACTCTATTTTTCTTAGCCCTTCTGGAATGGCAAGATGCATTGCAATTACCATAAATCTTTCCTGTGGAAGTTCAAGCACCTCTTTATTAAAACCACGAATGAGATATCTGTCTGATAGTAACTTAAGCCCTTCATAATTAAACAAAAAATCCCGTTGAGGTTTTATATAATTGCCTAATTCCACCAGCTCCTCTTGTGTATATTCTGCCAATATGTATTCACCATAATATTTTAATTCAGTTAAAGATACGATCAGTTTCGTAAAATCACCATAGCCAAAATGATGATACTGTCTATTAATTGCCGCTTCTTTATATAAGTCAGACATCAAAAGTCTTGCAGCAGCATATTGCCAATTTATATTCGTTGTTTTGATTAC
>DALYNO010000299.1:1578-5338 GCA_031975295.1 Anaerocolumna sp.
TACATTGCCAAAAGCATCTTTTGATGTATGTATCATCTTTTCAATAGCTGTTTGTATGAGTATTTTCTGAATTTCTTTTGTACTCATTTCATTTCTAAATTGAATATTTGAATCCATTTCTAATTCAAATGGGTCACATCCTTCTAATCCCTCACAAGCAAAAGCTACCATTTTTTTTGTTTTCTCCACATACAGTGGTTCAAAGCTACCATCACGTTTTCTAATCTTTATATCCATAGGCTATACTATCCTCCTAAACTTTATATAAAACAATAATAATTACTGTTATTTATAATATATACCATTTGAATAGTTTTGGCTAGTACAAATTTTTATGTTTATGTAATATTAACCTGGTTAAATAAGTAATGAAAAAGCTATCCTATAACAGGATAGCCATGAAAATTTTTATTATTTACAGTTCTTTGTACTATCTTTTGAACCATCTCTCATATTATTTTTAGAACTATTTTGAGAATTGTTTAATCCAGAATAATCTTTTGTTGAATTATTGCCACTATAATCTTTTGTTGAATTATTGCTGCTGTAATCCTTTGTTGAATTATTGCTGCTATAATCCTTTGTTGAATTACTTTCATTTGTTGTATGAGTATTTTTTGTATTGTTTTCGGATGAATTTTGGGAATTGGATGTTTTATTGTTATAATTAGAACTATAATTATCTTTCATTGAATCCTCCTAAAAAATAAATTGTATTGTTTAATTTGTTACAAGATTAATATGTGTAATTTCGCCTCAAATTATTCAAAAGGAAGTTCAAAGGAAGCATATATTTAGTGTGAATTTTATATTATTTTTTATAAATTTACATTTTTTTCTTCTTTATACTAGGGCATGGATCACTAAGTTCTGGAATTGCTCCACCAGCAATCGACCACAAATATAGACTGGCAACACTTCCATATGGACTAAACCTTTTTCTGTATTTTTCAAAACGTTCCCGATCTATGGTTTTATGACGGTAGAGCATACGAAGTCCTCTGTGAATGGCAAGATCTCCATAACTAAATACATCCAGACATGATTAATTTTAGCTGCAAATTCCTGAATATATTCTGCTTTTTTATAAGTCATTCCATATTTTTGTAGTGTTGATATATCTTTGCTACAAATAGTAATTGGCGTTATCTCTTCCAGGTCTTCTTTCATTCTTTTCCATATTGTAGATTGAGCCGCTGTTGAAATCTGTTGCCCTATGATATGATGCACAACAGAAGAAAATAAATCTTCATCACATAATCTATGTATTTGTCCTATTCTATCAATTACATCAGCCATTTTTTTATCTTTTCGTTTTAAAAGATCTATTTCTATATCTCCATATTCAAAGTACAAACCATTTATCCTCCACAGCTTACATTATAATATGCCCATTTATGATCTAAATAAAGAGAGGTGACCTCACATGCTTGTAATATATATAATATTCTCTAATATTATAGCACATTCAGAACATATGTTCAACCATATAAGTGTGATCATAATACTGTTTATTTGAATTTTCTAATGATAGTCTTAACACATTCCTTGATGACTATAATGAATATAAAACAAACTACACCAGTTAGTACAATGGTTCCACCTGGTTTTAACCTGCCATAATAAGATAAGAACAGCCCCATAATAGTAAATAATACAGCAAATAAAATAGAATATAGTAATGTCTTTTTATAGCTTCGTCCTAACTGCATACCACAAGCAACTGGTATAACAAGCAGTGAGGATACCACCAGTGCACCGACAGTTCTTGATGCTATTGATATAGTTAGTGCTGTTAATAGTGTAAAAATAAAATTCACTAATTTTACCGGTACCCCTGCAATTCTAGCTGCTCTCTCATCAAAACTAATGTAAAATAATTCTTTGTATAATAGTATAAATGCAACTAATACACTTACGCTTATACCAATGACCAATCTTAATTCCATGTCACTAATAGCAACAATACTACCAAATAGGAAACTATTAAAATTAGCGCTGCTTTTAGTAAAACCAGATAGTACACCTGCAAGACCAATACCAGTGGACATAATAATTGCAATTGCCATTTCAGAGTATCTAGGTATTTTCTTTTGTATAAATTCGATACCAAGAGCTGCTATGATACAAGCAAAGGTTGCACCAAGAATGGGGTTCATTCCAAATAAAATACCAATGGCAACACCTGCCAAAGAAGTATGTGATAGAGCATCTCCAATCATTGATTTTCTTTTAAGTACAATGGTTATACCGATACAGGGTGCAATAATAGCTAGCAATACTCCGACTATTACGGCTCTTTGCATAAATCCATATTGTAATGCACTCATACCAGTATCTCCTTTCTTTCTTCTATAAGATTACAGTCTGTTAATTTATATATTTTTGATATGGCATTGATTTCACTAAGTGAAGCGTGAGTAACCATAAGTATTGTCAAGTTCTGGTCTTTATGCAATTCCTCTAAAACCCTGTATAGTTGTTTGATGGATTTACTATCAATCCCATTGGTAGGTTCATCTAGAATAAGTATCTCTGGATTCGTAACCAATGCTCTGGCTAACATAATTCTTTGCTGCATACCACCAGAAAGTTCGCCAATCATCGCTTTTTTGTGTTTTTTCATATCTAATTTATCTAACACCTGTTCCACCATATGTTTATGTCTCGCTCCAGGAAAACGAAATCTGCCTATCTGGCTATATAGGTTAGCTAGCACAATTTCCTCCACTGTTGCCGGGAAATTCTCATTGCCAAATGTACCATTTTGAGCAACATATCCAATCTTTCCTCCGGCAATTCTGTCCTCAGTACCAAGCATTTTAATAAATCCGCTATCAGGTCTTAATTCTTTTAATATTAGTTTGAGCAGCGTACTTTTTCCAGAACCGTTTTCACCAGTTAATACCGCAAAATCTCCTACCCTTAATTCCATATTTATGTTTTTTAGTACTGGTTCTTTTGAATAAGAAAAATTAACATTTTTAATCTCTAGTGCATGCATCCCATAAACCCTTTCTTACTGTTTTTATAACGGCAAAAAGGAAGCAGTATGTAACTGCATTCCTTTTGTCTATCCTTTGAAGGTTTTATAAACCCCTCTATAGTCAGAGTCATGTAATTATAGATTAGCCTTATATTAATCGTAAATTACATCCGCCCTTCATTATAATACATTATTGCAAAGCTTTTAACAAGTTATTCAGATTGTCTTCCATCACTGATATATAATCAGCACCAGCATTCACTTGTTCTTTTGTAAGTCCTTCTAAAGGATTTAATACTTCTGTCGTTGCACCAATTTCCTTTGCAATGGTCTCAGATACTTTCGGACTTACCAGTTCTTCAAAAAATATAACTTTAATTTGCTTTTCCTTTGCAAATTCTATTATCTCTTCCATTCTGGCTGGATCTGGATCTGAATCTGGAGATAAGCCTTCAATACCAATCTGGTTTAATCCATATTCCGCACACAAATACCCAAAAGCTTCATGGGCCACGATGATATCTTTATTCGCTAAATTCATAAGGGCATCTTTATACTTTTGATCGAGGGTATCTAATTTAGCCACATAGTTTTCATAATTTTCATTATAATACTCTTCATTGGAAGGATCTGCTTTAACAAAGGCATCTCGAATATTTTTAACTTGGATCTTTGCATTGACAGGACTAAGCCATACATGGGGATCTAAATGCTCTTCCTCTTCGTCATGTTCATCTTCTCCAGAATTATCTGTATCTGGATTGCTGTCATCAT
>DALYNO010000300.1:0-5318 GCA_031975295.1 Anaerocolumna sp.
GTAAAATAAACAATGGAAGTATCCATTTTACCTACCACAGAGAGAAAGAAACTGTGCAGGAAGATTTATTGAAACTATCTAAAACAGAAATTAGGAAGAGAATTAATGGCAAGCGAATTGCCATGGTATTTCAAGATCCTATGACCTCCTTAAATCCTACTATGACAGTGGGTGCCCAAATTATGGAGGGAATGATTTATCATTACAAAACACCTAAAAAAGAGGCATATAAAAAAGCGGTCGAACTACTGGAATTAGTAGGTATTACTTCACCTGAAAAACGTATGAGGAATTATCCCCATCAGCTCTCCGGCGGTATGAGGCAAAGAGTCGTAATTGCAATTGCGCTTGCTTGTGATCCGGAATTGCTTATCTGTGATGAACCAACCACTGCCCTGGATGTTACAATCCAGTCTAAGATATTGGAATTAATCAAAGATATCCAAGCCAAAACAGGTATCTCAGTAATCTATATCACTCATGACTTAGGCGTTGTAGCTAAAGTGGCAGATTATGTAGCTGTAATGTATGCAGGCAAAATTGTAGAAAAGGGAACCATAGACGAAATCTTCTATGAACCAAAACATCCTTATACCTGGGGGCTCTTATCTGCTATGCCAGATTTAAACTGTAGCGACGATAAACTTTATACCATTCCTGGAAGCCCGCCTAATCTATTACACAGAATAAATGGAGACTCTTTTGCACCCAGAAATATATATGCCTTAAATCTGGATTTTAGAAAAGAACCTCCAATGTTTCAAATATCCGATACCCATTATGCAGCTACCTGGTTACTTCATGAAAAGGCTCCTAAGGTTGAAATGCCTGAAGAATTACGTAATAGAATTGATTTAATGCTAAAGGAGGCTAATAAAGTATGAAAACCAAACAACCTTTATTAACTGTCAATCATTTAAAACAGCATTTTAGGATCAATCGAAAATTTACTGTAAAAGCAGTAGATGGTGTATCCTTCGTCATATATCCAGGAGAAACTTATGGTTTAGTAGGGGAGTCTGGAAGCGGCAAATCCACCATTGGCCGTTCCATCATTAGATTATATGAACCTACCTCTGGTGAGGTTGTATTCAATGGAACCTCTATCTCCGGCAAATTAAATCCTAAAGATACTGCTTATTTACGGACAAAAATGCAGATGATATTCCAGGACCCTATGGCTTGCTTAAATCCCCGCAAAAAAGTACTTGATATCATTGCACAGGGTTTAGATATTCATGGTCTATGTTCCTCAGTAGAAGAAAGAAAAGAAAAAGTATACGCTATATTGGAAATGGTGGGATTATCCAAAGAACATGCTACCCGCTATCCTCATCAATTTTCAGGGGGACAGCGACAACGTATTGGTATAGCCAGAGCATTAATCATGAACCCAGAATTAATTATAGCAGATGAAGCCATCAGCGCCCTTGATGTATCCATACAAGCCCAAGTAATTAATCTGATGAAAGACATCCAACAAAAAACTGGCACTGCTTACCTTTTTATTGCCCATGACCTATCCATGGTGAAATATATTTCCGATCGTATTGGTGTACTCCATTTGGGGCACTTAGTGGAAACAGGAACCAAAGATGAAATATTTACAAACCCAATACATCCCTACACAAAGTCTTTGCTTTCAGCTATACCACAAGCAAATCCCATTGTAGAGAAAAAAAGAATTGCCCTATCTTACGATTATGCCACCAGTGGTATAGATTACACCAAAGGGGAACAAAGACATCTAGGCGGGCAACATTATGTCCTTGCAACTGAGGAAGAGTTAAAATTATGGTCACTTACATAGTTTAACTTCCAGTTGAAATTCATATAGGAACATTCCTATATAATAATTCGTGAAGAAACTTCATCTCTAAACAAAATATGGAGCTGTAAAAGTAATATATAATCTTATAAACACATGGCGATTTATAAGATTACTATAATACTTTTACAACTCCCTAATTTAAAGTCATAACCCAAAATTCAACTTCTCCTCCATCCGATTTCCGAACAAAAGAGGTAATCTTTCTAAAGCCTACACTTTCATATACTTTAACAGCTCTTGTATTGAAGCTAGCCACTGTTAAACGAAATCTCTTAGCAGCTAAAAACCTTCTTGCATAATCCAATCCACAGCTCATAAAATTCTTTCCTAACCCTTGCCCGCATAATGCAGGGTTTATACCTAAACCAATATCCATACAATCCTTATCATTATAAACTTCAAAAAGGTTCCCAGCTGGTACCCTGGCTGACGCTCCAAAACAAAGATATCCTATTAAATTTTTATCCTCATCATTCACCATGAAATAAAAACCATGTAGTAATTCGTTAAGGCACTCCTCACTACCGTCCATACTATAGATTGAGAAAGGTTCCTTATAAATCCATTTAGAAATAAGTACCCCATGCTCACGATCCATCTGTTTCACATCGTATTCCATATTTCTTATTCCTTTTATATTTATATTTGCTTTTGGCCGTTTAACCTGCTGTTTGCCTAATTCATAAACTGAATCTTAATCTTCTCCTGCAACTCATTTAGATCAAACATGACCAAGTCCTTACTACCAGCATCTGCAACTTTATCTGCTTCCTTTAAAGCAAGTTCCAAATATTTGGTACTTTCACTTTTGTTGCCCTTCATAACATAAGCTCTTGTTAAGGCTTCATAAGCATAAGCTAAGTCAAAACCTGTAAATTGATTTTCCTCACAGATTTTTAGTGCTCTCAGCGCATGATAAAGGCAGGATTCAAAATTATTTAAAGTAGCATAAACTCTGGAAATCTGCCACTCTCCATTGTAGATGTTACTTGAATTACCTGCAAGCAACCAGTGATACAAGGAAGCATGTGCTTGATGTACCATCAGATAATCATCCTCTTCAGTTCTGTTTTCTTTTTCAAGTAAATCCCAAACACCATTAAATAAATCAGCAGCTAAATCTTTCGTTATGTCACTCATATTTTCCTCCTTCAAGTAAACCCTTTATGCCTTATCGCCTTAGAAACTAACTTTTCTTTCAGTTTAATACATCCGTATAATGAAGCTCTTATTAATACTATAGTGCTTATTGGTACCCTCCGTCAATAGTCTGTATATCCTCTTTTTCATGCAATCAAACTATTATTCCATCATGATTTTAAGTAGGGTGATAAAGAACAATTCTGACTCCTGATAGAGAACCTGTTTTGCATAAGCAGGATTATCAGTAATAATATTGTCTACGCCTATTCGTTCCAAACGTTCAAACTCAGTTTTACTGTTAACTGTCCAGACATGAATTTCTTTACCATTTTGATGAACCTGCCTTACAACTCCCTTAGAAACCAAATTATATTTCATGCTAAAAAAATCAACGGATTCATTTTCATATAAGCCTGAATAAATCTGATATGTGATAAATCCTGTTCTAATGTCGGGATTCAACTCTTTTACCTTTTCTATACATTTTAAACTAGTGGAACTTACAACACATTGCCATTCCATTTCATACTCTTTTATTAGTGCAACTACCTTTTCTGCAAGCCCTTCCTCTTCTGTGCGATACTTTAAATCCAGATTTAACATTACTTTTCCTTTACTAAGTTCTAATACCTCTCTTAGCGTAGGAATTTTTGTATCAGCATATTCACGGCTTAGCCAACTTCCAGCATCCACGTCAGCTATCTGGGCATACGTCATATCCCAAATCTTTTTATTGATACCAGCCGTGCGTTTTAGATTATTATCATGAAGTAAAACCAATTCACCATCTTTTGTTACCCTGACATCTACTTCCACATAGTCAGCTTGTTCATCAATGGCTTTCTCAATGGCTGGTAAAGTGTTCTCTGGAACATCATGAGAAAATCCTCTGTGAGAGGTTACCTGAATTTTATCTATATTCATATAATCCAGTGGGGAACCATTTCTGATATCAATAAAAAAGAAATAAAAATTAACCAAAGCCAGTGTCACTATGGCAATTGAAATTATCCTTTTATAGGAGTATTCCCTGGTATAGATTACATCTTCCATGGTTTGCAGACTATTGTGCTTCTCTAAATTATAGGTATAGTACATGTTTGTTATCAAAGCTAAGTTGCCTGCCGTACTTAAAGTAAAAAACAATAAAAACAAGTATCCATTAATCCTGTCATTAAACGTAATAAAAGTTGCTATGGCCAGGGTCCTGTCAGACAGTCCGGTAACAAACAGCACAGTTAAGCCCATAATAAATGCATAAACAATGATGATAATGGCTGTAATACCCAGATTCCATAATATAAAATATAGAATTGTTTTGAATCCTTTGGCTTTGCTAATTTCTATACTTTCTTTAATACCTTTCTTATAAGTATGGTGCTTGGTAAGCATTGATGGAAATACTAAAAGCCTATTTCTTCTGAGTACAAGAATAAATAAGGCTATACCAATTATTAAACTTATGAAAAAGGGTAGTCTATTAGGTAATTCATCTATAAAAAATCGTAAAAAGCGAATCTTATTTAACAGAAAACAAATAAGCGGAATATTCCAAACACATACTAATAAATAGATTTGTGGTAATATCTTTATATTTTTTAGCTTTAATGATTTGAATAAATTATAAAAAGCCAGTAAGTATATCTTTAGAAGTATGGGTTTATTATTGTTTTGAATAAATGTAAAAAATATAATAAAGTAATACGTGTCATACAAAACGAATATTCCTAGGATAAGTATTAGAAGAATTACTATTAAAAGGGATATTGGATTTAGTAAAAAAGGTACTAAATTATTGACGGTTACATAACTATAGCCAGAAGCCTTAAGCGCTAAATGAAATATATTAGAAATAACAGGTTTTAATATAAATATGGATGCGATTAATAAAATAATTTGTCCCAAAATTAAAGTTATAAAGTTTTTAGAAAATAATCTCAAAGACCTGGAAAACATATTGAACTTTGGCATTTTAAATTTCTGTGATTTATTATATTTCTGCATTTCATTTCTTCTTTCTATGTCACCTAATCTAGTATTAACTTAAGTGGGTTATTCATTTATTGTATAATTTTCATATGTCTACGTCAAGAAAGAATCAAAAATGGGTGACAAAATGCATAGCATTTCGTTCACCCACCTTTTCATATCTATGTCAAGCAGCCGAATTAATAAGTGCTTTTCAAAAAGAAAATATAAGGTATAAGAGTTTCGGTTGCGAATTGTTTTAGATATGTAGGAATTAACTCTTCATCCTTATATTTATACTGTATTATATTCAACTCTTTATCAATTGTTCCTGCTAAAGGTTAGGTATCCAAAATAATCGGAGTGAAGGAGCTGC
>DALYNO010000301.1:0-5315 GCA_031975295.1 Anaerocolumna sp.
TGCTATACATACTCGGTGGTATATTGATTGTCAACAGTACGCTTACGATAGGGGGAGTATTTGCATTCCTATCGTATAGTAGTTATGTAACTGGGCCGATATCCTCAATATTAAACGTTCGATACTATATCTCGAGAATTTTACCCTCGACAAAAAGACTTTTTACTTTCCTTAATATGGATGAAGAAGATATGATTGGTTGTTTAGGTGACTCTACAGAGAAAATAGCCGAAAATTATACAATACAATTTCAAAATGTATCATTTGGGTATGAGGGTTATAAAGAAGTTCTTACAGACATTAATTTTAGTATTTCACAAGGAGAAAAAATAGCTATTATAGGACAAAATGGTAGTGGAAAAACGACTTTATTAAACCTCATATTGAGGTTTATTGAACCTACAGATGGTAAAATAATTATAGGAGAAAATAATATTAATTCAATTAACTATCATACATACCGTTCCTTTTTTTCAGTAGTAAGCCAAGAAACGTATCTTTTTTATGACACCATTTTAAATAATATTGATCTTACGGGATATGCAAATGTAGAAAAGATTCAAGAAGCTTGTCGGCAGAGTGGAGCTTATGAATTTATCAATAAACTACCTAAAAAGTTAGATAGTATGGTCGGTAAAAATGGTGCCAGACTTTCTGGTGGAGAAAAACAAAAGATTGCTGTTGCAAGAGCAATTATAAAAGATTCACCAATAGTTATACTTGATGAAGCAACTTCAGGATTTGATGTAGATTCTGACGCATATATGCATCAAGTAATTATAGATGAATTAAAAGATAAATCGGTTATTATGATAACACATAGATATGAGAATTTGACTGGAATGGACAAGATATATCAGTTAAAAGATGGTAAACTAGAGCAGGTTCAAAATTTATGTAAACCTAATTTGTAAGGATAAAAATATTAAATTAGAGTAAGATAATTCTCTTAAATAAGATTTACTAAAAAGTAATCTTACTTTCTTAAACTTATATGCAATAGCATAGGATAAACCAGATAATTTAGTCATATTAGCTTTTATAAGAGTATGATCCAATAGTAAATCTTCTGCCAATGATAAATTCTTAGCTTTGGGATTTATCATACGGGGCGTTATATAACAGGGGGGAAGGTCGGTAATTACTTATCAGTATATGGTCTTTTGCCAGAGCAGGTTAACATAGATACATTTTGTATAGAGATCTCAACAGATAGAGTAGCATCTATGGAGTGTCTCATAACTTCGGATAGCATATATGAAATAGAATTGGAGATTGAAAAAATTTTACAAATGCCATTAAATATTCAAAATAAATCTATATTAGAGGATCATGGGCGTTATGTTAATGTAGATAATGAAAAAAGCGTTCAGATATATCAAAAAATATAGTTGTAATCAATACACATATATACATAATCTTTTCAATGACTAAACACCTGCTTGCTAATGACTACAAGCAGGTGTTATTCTACAGAATGCTTTTATTGATTCTTGGATTTTTTAATCCCATTCTCTAAGAAGGTAAGAAATGCTTCAGGCTCACCCTCAAAACCGTCTTTTTTCAAATAAAATGCTTTTTCAGGTCCATGATAAATGTATATAAAATCCTTATATTGTTTTACTTCTGTTATTTGAAGATAGGGATAGGTTGATATATACTGTATACCTGATAGCGTAAAATAATCGTCATAAAAAGTAAATATGGCTTCATCACCTTTGGTCTTATCAAACATTTTCATCATACTGACAACCAACTTTTCTACACTGATGCCTTGATAGTAAGCAAATACAAGGAGAAGAATGGCTGCAATTGCTACTCCAAGTATACCAATGGAAGAGGTATAAAGGTAATATAAGATGATAATAAAAAATAAAGCTGCAATAATCCACGTATGAATTCTTTTCAGGAATCGGTTATAGTAGCAGAAATCTTTTATAACTTCTTTTGTGTATTTGGTACGGTTGATATATCTTACCTCATCCTTGATCCCATTTTCGTTATTCTTCATTGTACTATAGAATTTGGCTAAGGCACCAGCTTTATCATCTTTTTTATTTTTTTGTTTTTGCAGGCGCTTTTTACGTATAAATAACCAAGCGATAATAGCAACAATAACAAGAGCAATTTCAACGAATAATCGAATAAGGGAATTTTTCATTTCCCCCTCCACTTCTGCTTTGTCCAAAAATTCTGTAAAATGAGTTCCAGCTACCAGTTCTTTGATAAAGGTTTCATTAATAGGAACCCCATTGGTGTTCTGAAAGATATCAAAGGAAATGGAGGATCCATTTACAATGGTACTATAGATTAATTCATTCATAGTATTTCCATCTTTTTTTACTTCAATGTTGTATCGGAAAAAGGCTGCATCTGGGTGTGCAACTTCTTCAATGGTGGCTGTAGCATTTTCATCGTCCAATTCTACTAATTTGTTAAAGAATTCTGTTTTTTCTTCATTTGATAGTAAGGAGAGATTAAAAATCTCACTGGATTGGTTTGATTGCTTTTGCAGCAGTCTTACCTGAGCTTTGGTCTCTGGGTCATATAGCAGAGCTTTTACACCCATTTTTTTCATGGTCTCTTTTTCAGACTTAACATTTGTTATACCTGCTGTAGCCCATTGCTCGTCCATATCTGGTGAATCTGGTGAAAGTACGATGGTATCATCAGGCATGGTTAATTCCATATACATATCCGAGAATTCCTGTACCTTGGCTTGGACTCTGACATTTGGAAGTATAACCATAGAAAAAAGTACTACGAAGAGAATAAAGCTTGGTAGCCTAAAGCTTATTAGCTTATTTTTCATTAAATATATCTCCTTATTTAATATTCTCATAAGATTAGTTAGTTTAATGTTTAATTAAGACTGTGCATTGAATATGGGTGAAAAATATATGCATCTGATACTTTCCGCAATCGGTATTTTTCTTATTAAAAGCTTGTTGATAATCATGTTCCCATGGATTTTCATTTTTGCAATACATGAAAAGAAACTAACACCGATCACAGGAATGTCTTTGTCATTTGTATAATCATATATGATTATCTCATATTCATTTGACAATTCAAAGAAGATTTAACATCCTAATCCTATTATTCTATAACTCAATAGTATCACAAAAAAGTACAAAATTCTATGGTATAAAGTATCAGATTATAAAAAGTGCATAAAAAGTAAATAAAAACCGAATAAAATGTACATGTAAACGAATAATTCATGGGTAGGATATACAGAAATAAGAAATAGATGGTTAGGTTTTAAAGTGGTCTTCAAAGCTGTAGTACCAGATGCCTATATAGCTTAATATGCTAAGCTACATAAATAAAAATTAATCATATATAACAGAAAGGAGGTATATACGCAACCTTCGTTGATAGATACCTCCTTTACCTGCTATTTTTATTCTTCAAACCATTTCTCAAGCATCTGATACAAATCATCTGTCTTATCTTCGGTTTTGTCATTCACAATTACATAACTTGGATTACTTTCTTCCATTTCAATCACGATATATTTATGGACACTGTTATATAAGTATAACTTACATTTTCCAAAACCATTGAGTGAAAAGTTACCAAATCTTTTTGCCGCACCGCCATAGCCATTGGTTCTTGTACCGCTAGGAATCTGGTCAGTTACATATATGGATACTATCTGATCTTTTTGAATATTCATGTCATACATGGCAGCATCTATCATAATCTGAGAGCCACTACTCGTTATTTTATAATCTTTCGTACCACTAAAAATAACAAAGAAAAGAATGACCAGAATCATGGCATAAATGCCCAGACCGATAACCTTACCCAGAGGTCTTCCTATGTTAATAGTAAAGCCCATATTAGCTACTCTTTTGGGCACTATAATTCTTGGATCATTTGGATTATTGTAAAAACCCCATTTCCAGATACTTTCCTGTTCATAAACCCCATCACTAGCCAGGGATTCCTCTTTAAGAAATTTACTTTCAATAAAACGGGTTTTCTTTTGCTGCCAACTCCCTATGAAAAGCATAGCACCTACTAATAAGATAGCAGGTAAAACAGATAAGGTACTGTTATTTGTATGGATGATAGAAAAGCTAAAGAGAATCCAAAATACTAGCATTGCAAGACCTGAAAGTGTAGCTGCCATAGTATTGATACGTTCTTCTGCTTTGGCACATTCTTTATTTGTCTCTGAATCATCACTTAAAACCAAGGCATGTTGATATTTCATCTTATGATAGAGATAGATTGTAGTTAATTGAGTCAACGGACCAATCAAACTTAGGAATATAGGATAAGTACCTTGAGCCTTTGTATTAAGTAGTAAGTAAATAGTAGGAACAAAACTTAAACAGAAGAACCCCCAGGACCATAGAACCGAAACACTGGATTTTCCTTTCTCTTTTGTAACATTAAGATCAACAGTTACAATATGGTTACTTTGGTAAATCCAGTTATTCTTCTTCTTTGTTAATAATAGTTTTTGCTCATACTGATGAATGAGGAACCAGTTGGCAAAAAGATTACCTAATACCAAAATCAGCATATAGAATTCGGCATAAGAGTGAATTGCTTCTACTAGTAATAAAAAGGTAAGCCCAATAGAGAATCCTAGTAGGATATAACATGCCCGACTAAATCCTTTCACAATTTCTCTTACTTCTGATGTTTTAGCATGTTCTTTAGATAGCGTGACCCCTAGTATCTGGTTATTTTGATGATTTTTATAAAATGAGCTGCACACTGCCATTGTAATAAAATCTACCCATAAAATGAGTTGTAATGCTGAAATCATAAATCCCCCTCCTGTTCATAAACCAATTTAATTAGTTCTAATATATGTTTTTCAGTATCCTGTTTTGCTGCACCTTTCATTCTTGCTTCTGAAATTAAGAGCTGGGTTAAGTGATCGAAGTTATGGTCAAAAGCATTTCCTTTCATAGCAAGATTGTTGATTTTAGCACCATGTCTTCTGTCAATTACGATAATCTCTTCCTCTTTTAAAAGCCCATATGCTTTATTTACTGTCATAGGATTTACACCAAGATCATTGGCCAGCTGACGTACAGTAGGAAGAGAATCACCGGGCTTCATGCTTCCTTTGGCAACGCCAGACACTATCTGATTACGGATTTGCTGATAGATTGGAACGGTGCTGTTCATGTCAATCTTTAATATCATTTGTCATCTCCTTTGTGAAGTATTGTATTATGTATTATAATACAAATAATACTTAATTACAAGATGTTTATTATGAAGCAACATGATATGAGTTGCCCGACAAAAGCCCTATTATATAATTTTCATTGGCAATTTGTACA
>DALYNO010000302.1:0-5303 GCA_031975295.1 Anaerocolumna sp.
TCTTTTGCTTCATGGTTACCACATACTGCCAAATCATAAAGTTTGCTTACCTCTGTTATGTCCTTTAGCGCTTCTATCTGTTTACTTATATTTAGTAGTCCCCTGGCTGATATATAATCATCTACAATTCCATTTTGATAAATGGTATGATAAATCCAACCCTCCTTCGGCACATAACTTGCATTTTTTATTAATTTGCCATTTTCTATAAAGGCCGATCCTACTCCTGTTCCAATACAAATAGCCATTGTTTTTATAGAATTCACTGCACTATCTAAGTACGCCCCTAATGCAAACAAATCCCCATCATTTGCAAAGATAATCCTATACTCCTTTTGAAAGTATTGACTAAGCTTTCTGTCTTTATCTATAACATTTATTAGTTCTTCCCTTAAATCAATACCATAGAGATGCTCATACTTATTCAAACCTTTCATGTAACTAACACCATTTATATAATCAAATGGTCCAGGAAATGCCATACCAATTCCGCTTAATTCCATATCAGGTACTGATCCATTTAAGATCAGATCCTTTATAATAAACATGAAATTATGAAGGATACACTCCTTACTTTCTTTACTTTTGGCATCATATACCCTGATGGTATGAAGTATATTTCCATCAGATGATATGATTGCTGCTTTAATTTTAGTTCCACCTACATCCATACCAATATAAGGTTTCAGATAGATCAACACTCCTTTCAAATGTAATTACATTTACTCTTTTCTTAAATTGTATACCCTTTTTCACATAATGTAAATACTTTTTTTATATTTTACTTGTTATATGTAATTACATATTGTATAATCACATCATAATATGTAATTACATAAGGAGGACTTTTTTATGATTCCAAACTATAATAACTATAACAAGTTTCCTCATACCTCTATAGCAGGCTATGAAGATGCCGCTTGGGAGGGTTATGATACTATACTATCCGAAGTAAAAAAATCTCTTTGTGCTTTGGATAAGAAAAAACTAATCTTGGTATTGGATTTTTATCCAGGGGTAAATGAGGAGGAAGTTTTGCAAGCATTTTCTGTACTTAAACCATCCTACACAATGAATGCAGAAGATTGTACCTATCAGGAGGAAACCGTACAATCCATCCTAAAGGATGATTTAACAGAGGATAGAATTTTTGGTATACTTACAACCAAACAACTTCCGGATTTTTTTAGTAACTCAAAAATAGAGGCTGCTAGAACTACTCTGGAAGGCATAGAGGAAGGGCTGGTTTTATTATTTGGCGTGGGAGCCTCCCTTATATCCAAAGGAGATATTCTGATATATTTTGATCTTGCCAGATGGGAAATACAACAAAGATTTAGAAATGGTATGAGTAATTGGAAAGCCAATAATCATACTGCTTCCTTTCAAGCCAAATATAAAAGAGGGTACTTTGTGGAGTGGCGATTAGCTGACAGACATAAAAGGTCTGTCTTTTCTCAAATTGATTACTTCATTGATACTAACAAGGAAAAAACTCCAAAGATGGTAACAGGGGATGCTATTAGAGAAGGCCTGCAGCAAGTATCCCAACAGCCCTTTCGGCTGGTTCCTTATTTTGACCCAGGTGTATGGGGAGGCCAATGGATGAAGAAGGTATGCAATTTATCTGAGGACTCTATCAATTATGCTTGGAGTTTCGATGGTGTCCCAGAAGAAAACAGCATTTATCTTAAATATGGAGAGATAATTTTGGAAATTCCTTCAATAGATGTAGTATTTTTTGAACCCAAAAATCTTTTAGGTGATAGAGTCTATAGCAGGTTTGGATGTGAATTTCCTATAAGATTCGATTTTTTAGACACAATGGGTGGAGGTAATTTATCCCTACAGGTTCATCCGCTATCTGCATATATCAAAGAGAACTTTGGCATGGAATATACCCAGGATGAAAGTTATTATATATTAGATTGCGAGGAAGATGCCTGTGTCTATCTAGGTGTTAAGGAAGGCATTGATAAGCATGAAATGATAAAAGAGTTGAAAGAGGCAGAAAAAGGAGAAGCATTTCCCATTCATAAGTATATCAACCAATTTCCAGTTAAGAAGCATGATCATTTCTTAATTCCTGCAGGGACAATACACTGCTCCGGCAAAAACTCTATGGTTCTTGAGATAAGCGCTACCCCATACATATTCACATTTAAGTTATGGGATTGGGATAGGGTTGGGTTAGATGGCCTTCCAAGACCAATCCATATAATGCATGGTGAAAAAGTCATTCAATGGGACCGTGATACCAGATGGGTACAGGATAATTTAATTGATCAGGTGGAGCTTCTGGCAGAAGATGATGGTGTAAAAATAGAGAAAACTGGTCTTCATGAAGCTGAATTCATTGAAACCGTAAGACACTGGTTTACTAAGCCAGTTCTCCATAAAACTCACGGAAGTGTGAATGTACTTAATCTAGTAGAGGGTTCCACAGCAATTATTATGAGCCCCAAGGGCAAATTTGATCCTTTTATTGTTCATTATGCAGAAACCTTTATTATTCCTGCTTGCGTAGACGAATATGAGATAAGACCTTATGGTGAATCCAAAGGGAAGCAAATCGCTACCATAAAGGCTTTTGTTCGATAATAGATTTGTTATGAACCATACTAAGCTTGACAGACATTTGATATTAATTGTATGTATACATGAAATCAAATGTCTGTTCATCTATGTATTAATTTATCATCTACAAAGCTAAACTTTTATTTGCCAATTCACTAAATATTACATTTTTTCTATATGTTCCATAAGATATTCTTTCTAATATTTATTATCTAAAATCACTTTACTGCATATAATCCCTATATTCATCATTGGAGAATACACCTCATATAATTAAGAATAACAACAATTCCACTCATTTATTTTAGGTGTACATTTCTCTTATTTATCAAAAATTTATAAAGTTCTGAATAAATATATTCCATATTACGTTCTGTTCTTTCACAAATAATCCATTCCCGCTGCACTCCTTTCCCTTTGTTTATAAATACCCGTACCTAACTATGTAGCATAGTCCTTAGGGTTGTAATATTCTTAATTTCCATACCCAGAGAAGTACCATGGCTTGTTCCAGTGGGTATTTTAAACTATGATTTACAGATTACTCTATATATCATATTTCACTTTTTATAACATAATAGGTGATAACTCCAAATAAAAATATTTATGGTTACGGATAGACCCCGTTACCATATAATGATATAATTATATACTTAGATTATCTTACCATACCATGCAGAAAAGGAACTTTATGGAAAACACAAAACTAATGGAAATGATACGGACCAATCCCAAAATCATTACGACAATTACCAATCCCACAGAAGCTATGATACAGTTAGCGCTTGAAAAAGACGGGATGTTATTAGAATATTTAAATGACGCTACCAGGAAAATACAGGAGTTAGCACTAAACAGCAATCCCAGGGCTATTAAATTTATCGACCATCCAACAGAATCTATGATGATAACAGCTGTTAAATCAGGATGGACCAACTTAGAATATATAAAAAATCCCACAGAAGTAGTTGTCCGGATGGCAATCGAACAGGCCGGATGGGCTATCCGCTATATCAAGCAGCCCAGTGAAGCGTTACAATTGTTGGCGGTAAGGCAGAATTATGATGCCATAAAGTTTATTTCCAACCCCACAGGCAAAGTGCAGGAAGAAGCTGTAACAATCAGCTATGATGCCCTTAGATTCATAAACGCCCCAACAGCTAAGGCCGAACTTATTGCTGTTAGAAATCATGAAAGCGCTATAAAATTTATTAATGAGCTTTCTATAAATAAAATATTAGCTTTCTTAAAAGAAAATTTCATGGTCATCAAATATGTGATGAAGGAAATATCTAAAGATGAGCTTATAAACGTATTAAAGGAAGTATTATCAAAGGAAGATGTGGATGATACCTATGTCAGAAACTTTCTCTCCTATACAACTATAGACCATAGTTACATAAAAGAAATAGATAAACTTCTGCTTATCTACAGATTTGGCAGTAGAAAAGCAAAGAAAATTGCAGTTGACGAAAAGTTAAGTATGTCATAAAGATACTGCACTCATTCTCAGAACTTGGAGGCAAAGTGTGAAAGAAAAACACTTTCACACTGAGGTTTGCGTTCTTATAATGAATGCAAGCACTCATTCTCAGAACTTGGAGGCAAAGTGTGAAAGAAAACACTTTCACACTGAGCTTTGCGTTCTTATAATGAATGCAAGCACTCATTAGAAGAACTTGGAGGCAAATTATGAACTTTACAAATACATTAAAAAGCATTGAGCTCGTATTGGTAACCGGTGAAGTCCCTTTGGTCATCGGAGAAAGCGGAATTGGTAAGACCGCTTTGGCCAAACAGCTTGCTATAAAAAACAATTGGAGTCTTATAGTAATAGACGGTAATTTACTTAAAGAAGGTGAAATCGGCGGTCTTCCAACAATAGAAACTTATACAGAAATGGATACTTACGGTGAAAAGACAGAAAGAAAATCCACCATATACGCAGTTCACCATAAACTAAGAGCCATCGACACCCAACTGCAAAAAGGAAATACTGTACTTTTATTCATTGACGAAATAAACCGCTGCGAACATACAGTACAGCAAGAACTTATGAATCTTATACTGAACAGAGAAATCAACGGCTACCACCTTCAGGAGAGTGTAAAGATTATTGCCGCTATGAATCCCTCCAGTAAATACGGCTCAGATTTTGACTATCAAGTAGTGGATATGGATGCGGCACAGGAAAACCGTTTTGTATGGCTTACGATGGAAGTTGATCATATCCAGTGGTTGCAATGGGCAATGGATACTGGAATTGATGATATGGTAATTCAATTTATTGCTGCTTTTCCTGAATATTTACATAAAATAAATGAGGACGACATCCGGGCAACTCCAAGAAGCTACGAAAGAATCTCTAAAGCCTATAACATTTACAAAGAACAGACTGGCTCTATACCCAAATCCGTATTTTTAAATGTACTCAAAGGCAATGTGGGCGCTTTGATTGCCCAAGAATTTATTAGCTTTATAGAATCCGACCCTAGTCCTCTCATCTCCTATGAGGATATCTTTTCAGGTGATACGATAACAGAGACTGTAATACATAAAATTCAAAAAGAAAGTCACACCAGACTTTATTTATCCGCCAAAAACATTCTGAAAACTCTGGCAGCAAAGTTAAAAAACTATGGGCAAGAAGAGGTTTCTTATATGTATCAGCTAATTGCATTATTAAAGATTTATCCAGCTGATTTAAGAATTGGAATCATGAAAGA
>DALYNO010000303.1:0-5295 GCA_031975295.1 Anaerocolumna sp.
CACCTTTCAGAATCCTCCCCTCCCAGCGTCCATCTCTTCTTTTATATACATTTTCTCCTCTTCGTGACATTATATTAACTCCTTTCGATTGATAAAAGTGACGTTTTGATTGACGGCGAAACCATTTTATTTCACTAAAACTCCCAATATTTTCAACCAAAATCTGTTAATCAAACACTTTTCTAATCACCTAATTTATATATGAATACTGTTTGACACAGATATCAAGATAATATATAATAAAATTATGTTGAATTTTGTCTAAATAACAGGGCACAGTATGAATTATACTGCGACCTATTTTTTTGTATTTTGATCAAATTTTAAGCTTAATTTTCTTGAAGTTCTATTATATAAATCTTACGGCAGCCTCTTAATTACTGGGCTGCCGCTTTGTTATCTATTCAGAATATTTATCCAATGTGTTAACAAGCATTTTAATACACCTATTTAATGCACTAATTTATTATACTAATAACGTAGCTATAATTCTACAAAATAATTGTTATTTAGTCATTATTCTACATTATTAGATAAACTTGGAATTTTTTTGATTTTATTATGAAGTATTTAAGAAAAATTATGAAAGAATAAAAGATTAGGAATACGATGTATGGGAGTTTTTTGTAAAGGATTTTATCAGAATTTATATTTAGAAATATAATTTTATCAAGAAAGTAACGAATGATGAATACTATAATCATCTAGTTTCAGCAAAGGATCATCCTGCAGATGTTAAAAATCCTTCTCGCTATTATAGATGTATGTAAATTATTTTAGATGTATGTAAATGTATTTTAGATGTATGTAAATGTATTATAGATGTTGTTAATGTATTATAGATGTGTGTAATTGTATTTTAGTCCCATAGAAATATACTGTTCGTTACTTAAAATGGATAAATGGTCACTAACAGTATATTTCCATGGTTTTAAAGGTTTGTGTTCTATGATGCACTTTCTGCAGCCAATTTTTCTATCTCTTGGGTTGTTAATCTGTATACTCTCCACTCATCCTGATTGACTGCACCAAGACTTTCATAAAAATCTATGGAAGGTTTATTCCAATTAAGACAAGCCCATTCAACACGATCACATTCATTTTCTTTTGCTATTACAGCAATCTGTGATAATAACGTTTTACCAAATCCTTTTCCTCTATATTCAGGTTTAACATAGATGTCTTCTAAATAGATTCCCGCTTTTCCAAGAAATGTAGAAAAATTATAGAAGTACAAGGCATAACCTATTACCTTATTCTCATATTCAGCCAGTATAACCTCAGCAGCTTTTTTCTCAAATAAAGATTTTTTTAAGGTTTCAATAGTACCAGTTACTTTATCAAGCATCTTCTCGTACACCGCTAGTTCTTTGATTAACTCTAGTATAATCTCACAGTCAGATTCATTTACTTTTCTTAGTATAAGTCCATTATCTTTAATTATCTTATGTTCCATCATTTTTCTTTCCTTTTCTTATGGTTTAGCTATTTATTACTCTGTCTTCCTAATAAATCTCCCGCTCAATATTCGTAATTTCTCCTTCGGTACTACCTTCAATAAAGCGAACCACTTCATCCAAAATACTCTCAGTCTGTCGCATATCAGTAGAAACTGTTGATATTCCAAGCACTGCTATTTGATGGATATCCTGTTCTTCTACCTCAGCAATACTAACATTGAATTTATTACGAGTTTTAGCACATAGACTTTTTACCACCATTCTCTTTTCCTTCAGAGAATGAACCCATGGGGCATGTATGGTTATTTTAGCACTTCCAACAATCATAAATTACCAACCTTTTCATTTACTAATATTATATAGGATGATACCTGGGTCAAACCATGTTTCATTGGCATCACAATTGACTTAATTCTGTTAACACCCTAATCCCATAATAAGGTTATTCTATGCAATTTATTCTACTTTACCCACAGAAGCTGCATACACTACAAATTCGTTGTCCTTATCAGCAGAAGCCTCACTGCTAAGTCCCAGTAATTCATCTACAAGTACTTGATTATAAGCACCAATTGCACATACGCCACCACCAATTGCTTCTGCTGCCAGATAAAGATTCTGACATACATGTCCAGCATCAAGGAGTGAATATTTCTGCGCATCTACTGTATAACGCCATTCACTGCGATAAGGTACTACTGTCCATACAAATCCTACCGGTGCATTAGAATAAAATGTTTGATCTTCAAAAGCAGCAGTTACCTGTTCGATTTGATTTTCAATTACTTGTACTAACTCAAGTTCGTGAGTTAATGGTAAATAATGATACAATCCCTGTGTCAGTCCTTCTACTCTGTTAACAAATAAGTAGGTTTCAAAGGGATGTCTTGCACCAGCTGATGGTACTGTTCTAAGTGTCGCTTTTCTTTCTTTACCAATTACCTTTTTTACTCCTTGGGTAGACCATAGCAGAAAGCTTAATTCATCCAGGGATAGTTCTTCTTCTGTATATTTTCTCTTAGAACTTCTGTTTTCTATTAAATGGAGTATATTCGTTGTTTTCAATACACCGGCAAATTCTTTTGTTAAAGAAATTACAGTATCACTAGTCTTTTCTTTCGTAAGTTCTGGTTGGGGCAGTCCAAGGTTTTGGTCACTGTCTAAATCCCAGTCAATCGCTTTCATTATCTCTCTGCGGTTCATGATTTCTTTTTTCATATCTTCTGTCATAGTTATACCCTTTATATGGCAGACTTCACTGCCATACTGCCACTACATAATAATATGAGCCAAGTATCACTTATAAAATAAGTCTCATATTGTGAAATGAAATACTCCCATAGTGGCAACCTTTCTAAATTATATTTTCTTACATTTTATCTTTACTTTGTATCATAAGCCTCTTACCCTATATACATCCTCTAGCCTCTTACCTATATTCTATACTCCTCTAGCCTCTTACCCTATATACGATACTCTTCTACTCGGTTCCTGCCATTTTGTTTTGCTTTATACAAAGCCTCATCAGCACATTTTACCATATTCTCACAACTAATTCTATCCTCTGCAGTCTTAAAGTAAAATCCTATACTAATTGTTGCTTTTATACCAGAAGTTTCTTTTAAGAACACATAATGTTCTATGGTCCCTCTTATCCTTTCGCATAGCAGCATGGTATCTTCCTTATTGATGTCAGTGAGTACTATTCCAAATTCTTCACCACCATATCTACCAGGAACATCTGTGCTTCTTATTTCTTTCATAAGGATTGCAGAGAGTTCTTTTAATACAAGATCACCAGCCATATGTCCGTAGGTATCGTTAATTTTCTTAAAATAATCAATATCAAGCATTACAAATGAAATAGATTTGTTATTTCTCTCCTGCTGCCATACTTCCTTCTCCAGAAATTCTAACAAAAGTGCATGATTATATAGTCCCGTAAGACTATCTCTGGACGCTTTTTCTCTTAAGTCCTCTTTACCTTGTTTCTGTCTTAAAGCTGACCCAACTCTTGCTAATACCTCATCCTCATCTATGGGTTTCTTAATATAATCTATGGCTCCAAGTTCCAATGCATTTTTTATATCTTTACCATCTACTTTTGCTGTTACCATAATTACTGGAATATCTTTAAGTTCTGGTTCTGCTTTGAGGGCTTTGCATACTTCAAAACCATCTAATTCTGGCATCATGATATCTAAAAGAATGATATCAGGCCTTATACTTCTTGATTTCTCCACAACGGGTATCCCACTATGTAAAGTATATACCTCATACCCTTCATCTTCTAAAATATCCTGTAATAATCGGACATTATTAATGTTATCATCAACAATTAGTACTTTATCATACATTACCTTTTCCCAGCCATTTCTTAATAATCTCCGTAAATATTTCATCATTGATAGGTTTTACTAAATAGTCGTCAAAGATTCCTCTAAACAGTTCCTCATCGCAAGCCATGGCATGTGCTGTAGCTGCAATAATGGGTACCTTGTGAAAGGAATGCAGTTTTCTTAAATTCTTCATGGTGGTTACACCATCCATATCAGGTAAGGAGATATCCATAAGTACTAAATCATACTTTACTTCTTCTGCCCTTTCTAAAGCCTCCATTCCTGTGCAAGCTTTTATCAAATGGATGTCATCGCTGATTTCTTCACTGATATCTTCAATGAGCTGCTCCATCAATCTAATATTGTGAAGATTATCTTCAACAAGTAAAATATTATGCATGATCAAATCTCTCCTTAATTCTTCTCACTAATGTTTCCATTACTGTATCCATCATTACGGCTGATTTTTGTATAATTATACTTGTCCTCTCATGCAACTCATCTTTTTCCCTTTTGGTTAAATCTTTTGCAGTAACAATAATAATGGGGGTTTCCTTTATTTCTGGGTTACTTCTTATATCTTCAATTACAGTAAAACCATCTTTTTTTGGCATCATAATATCAAGTATTAATATATCTGGTTTTTTAAACTGCATCTCTGCAAGGACTGCTTCCCCATCCCTTGCCAACCTATAGGGTATGTTTTCTTCCCCTAAGAATTGTCCGATTAGATTGAGAAAATTCTCATCATCATCTCCAACTAATACATCAATACCTTGCTTCTTACTGATTGTCCTCATAATTGCTTCCAATAATTCTTCCTGGGTTACTGGTTTAATGAGATAATCATCTGCTTTCATTCTATATGCAAGATTTTTCTCACTTAACACGCTGGCCATAATTACTGGTATATTCTTAGTCTTTAGATTATTTTTAAGTTCACTTAAGATTTCCCAACCATCCTTGTTAGGCAGCATAATATCTAATAATATAGCATCCGGATGAATTTGGATAATCTTCTCTATTACGTTTTCACTACCATTTAATGGTATTACCTCGAATTCGTAATCATTTAAATATTGTTTATACAATCTCTGAATATTCTGATCATCATCTACACAGACAATTCTCTTCTTATAGCTAACTAAGTTTGGATTGGTCTCTTCCTCAAAAGGATTATCTCCCTCTATATCCTGAGGTAAGATAACTGTAAAGCAGCTGCCTTTTCCAAGGGTAGAGCATACTCTAATTTTACCACCAAGCATTTCAACAAATTTCTTTGTTATGGATAAGCCAAGTCCAGTTCCTCCAACCTTCCTTGTATAGGTCCCATCCACTTGTCTGAATTCATCAAAGATATGTAAAATATCCTCTTTGGATATACCTACGCCTTCATCCTTTACACGGATATAATACTTTTTATCTTTCGTACCTACCGAAAAGGTTACAGTTCCTCTTTCAGAATATTTAAAGGCATTGCTTAATAAATTAATTAA
>DALYNO010000304.1:0-5293 GCA_031975295.1 Anaerocolumna sp.
TTTTGGTAATACTACTAGTATGTGCTGGTTTAGAGTTTTTTTTCAGTTTTTGTCTGGGTTGCTTCATGTATTCCTTATTGCCCAAAAAATTAGGAAATGTATTATCCCGTGAATTTATTAAAAGATAGATATTATATAAAAAGAGGATATAGAATTATAAAGTTTGGCTATGATTAACTTTATTTATTCCTATCCTTTTTTTGTACATATAAAATGTATATGACTATTTTCTTGGAATTTGACTATAATATGGGTTATAATGGTAATACAAATTTGATTTATTTTAATGAAATTTATTATTTTGTTTAGGAGGAATCATGATGGAAAATATAAAAGATTATCTAGATACGATTGAAAACCCAATGCATCGCCAACGAATGGAGGAAGTCTTTGCTTGGATAGGTAATAGATTTCCTAAGCTAACTTCTAAAATAGCTTGGAACCAGCCAATGTATACAGACCATGACACATATATTATTGGTTTTAGTATATCTAAAAACCATATGTCGGTTGCTCCTGAAGAGGCAGGAATCAAACATTTCGCTGAGGAAATAACCCAAAGTGGTTATGATTTTACAAAAGGCATGATACGTATACCATGGAAAAGTTCAGTTGATTATGTCTTATTAGAGAGGATGATAGAATATAATATACGGGATAAGGCTGACTGTACGACATTCTGGCGTAAATAATGGGAGAAATATATAATCATCATAAGATTGTAAGACTCCTTGGACATATAATGGTTAAAGAGTAGAAAGGAAGAGGATTTAAGGAATAAATGTGATTCTGTAAGGGGTTGTTGTTAACAAGGTTTTAAAGTCTTGCACTTATTTAACATGGTTAGAACTTAGGGTTAAATGATGTGAGAAACTTTATTATTTTGAAACAATACCCCTTATATTTTTATTCATAATCTAGTCTACGATAATTTGAAGTATGTCTACAATAATTTGAAGTATGTCTACAATAATTTGAAGTATGTTGTCTACGATGATTTGAAGTATGTTGTCTAAGATAATTTGAAGTATTTAGTTGAATTAATGTAATTATATGTTATAATAATGTACCCAATTATTTTGCTTATCAACATAAGAATGCTAAGGTTTATATAATCGCCATATATGAAATATCATTTCACCTGGTCAGGATCGCAACTAGTAGGTATGGAAACCTGGAAGAAGCACAGCAGATAGAATTATGAATTTATATATAGTATATTATGTAGACTCTAAATTACAGAATAAGGAGACCTTATATGGAACAGGAGTATATTGAAATAGTAGGTGCACGTGAGAATAATCTAAAGAATATTAATCTGAAAATTCCCAAGAAAAAGATTACTATTTTTACAGGAGTGTCAGGTTCGGGGAAGTCCTCCATTGTATTTGAAACCATTGCTCAAGAGGCTGGCAGACAGTTGAATGAGACTTTTAGCAAATTTGTGCAAGGATTTTTACCGAAGTATGGTCATCCAGACGTTGATGCAATAGATAATTTGTCCCTTGCAATCATTGTGGATCAAAAAAGAATTGGTGGTAATTCCAGATCAACCCTAGGTACGATAACAGATATTAATCCTTTACTAAGGCTATTATTTTCAAGAATTGGACAGCCGCATATTGGCCCCTCCTCTTACTTTTCCTTTAACGACCCTAATGGAATGTGTAAGACTTGTGAAGGTATTGGAAGGATTGTAACGCTTGATCTTGGGAAGGCATTGGATATGGATAAATCCCTAAATGAAGGAGCGATTCTTTTACCTGGTTATACACCTGGGACCTGGCAATGGAAAACATATGCATCCACCGGATTCTTTGATTGTGATAAGAAGATTAAGGATTATTCAAAAGAAGAGTATGATAAATTGGTCTATCATAAGCCTGAGAAAATGAAATCGACCCTTATGGAAGGGATCAATACCACTTATCTAGGCCTAGTAGAGAGATTTATTAGACAGAATATTAAGACAGAATATGAAAAGTCTGAAGCCTCACAGAAGAAAATAGCACCCTTTGTTACCGAAGAGCAGTGCTGTGATTGTTGTGGCAAGAGATATAACGACACGGTGTTATCTTCCAAAATTATGGGATATTCTATTGCTGAATTAACAGCTATGCAAGTTGATGAACTTCTCGGGTTAATTAAAAACATTGAACAAAAAAATGTTGGACCCGTTGTCAAAAACCTGACGGATCGATTAAATGATTTAATACAAATTGGACTTGATTATGTTAGTTTAGACAGAGAAACCTCCACTTTATCCGGTGGTGAATCTCAAAGAGTGAAAATGGTTAAACATCTGACCAGTAGTTTAACTGATGTTATGTATATCTTTGATGAACCTAGTATTGGTCTACATCCTAGAGATGTACACAGGCTTAATGAACTGTTAATTAAATTAAGAGATAAAGGTAATACAGTAATCGTAGTTGAACATGACCCAGATGTCATAAGAGTTGCCGATTATATTGTTGATGTTGGACCTAAAGCCGGTGAAAAGGGCGGTAGGATTATGTTTGAAGGTAGTTATCATGATCTTCTTACAGCAAAAACTTTAACCGCAGAATATATAGGCAGAAGTCTGCCAATTAAAAGTAATCCTAGAAAGAGCAGTGAGTTTTTTGAAACAAAAAAGAGCAGTCTGCATAATTTAAAAAATGTTAGCTTAAGAATTCCAAGGGGTATATTTACGGTTGTTACAGGTGTTGCAGGGTCTGGTAAGTCCTCCCTTGTGAATGGTGTATTTGCTAAGGAGTTTAGTGATGCTATTATCATTGATCAGTCCGCGGTCAGTGCTAATCTTCGTTCAAATCCTGCCACTTTTACAGGGATTATGGATCATATTCGTAAATTATTTGCGGAAGAGAACAAAGTCAGTGCTGGTTTATTTAGTTATAATTCAGAAGGCGCCTGTGAGGCTTGCAAGGGTAGGGGATATATAGAAACAGATTTGTCCTTTATGGATTCGGCACAAACTATTTGTGAAGAATGCGGTGGAAAACGTTTCAAACAAGAAGTATTGGAGTACAAGTATAACCAAAAGTCTATTGTAGATGTTCTGGATATGACAATTGCTGAAGCAGTGGAATTTTTTGAACAAAAAGAAATTAGAAATAAGTTAAAATTAATCGTAGAAGTAGGCCTTCATTATATGACCCTTGGACAACCCTTGGATACTTTATCTGGTGGCGAGTGTCAGCGTTTAAAACTTGCGAAAGAGTTAAGTAAAAAAGGAAATATCTATATTATGGATGAACCAACTACTGGACTTCATATGTCTGATATTACAAGTATTCTAGCCATAATTAATCGTCTTGTGGACAAAGGCAATACGGTTATTGTTATTGAACACAATCTGGATGTTATTCGTAATGGGGACTGGATTATTGATGTTGGTGTAGAAGGTGGCAGTAAAGGCGGACAAATATTATTTGAAGGAGCTCCAGCAGACTTACTAAAGTGTAAAGAATCTATTACTGCTCAATATATTGCGAATGAATAAAGACAATAGCCTTCAGACATTTCAAATAATATAGGGAGCTAAATTAGATTTTAACATGGTCATTACATTACCTTAATGTAATTTTGATAATCTAAAACAACGAATAAAAAAAGAGGTTGATTGATTGGCCTCTTTTTATGAAAAGGAGATGAGATAGTATGAGTTCTATCATAGAAGTTAAGAACTTTTCCAAGGTATATGGTGATTTTACTGCTGTAAATGATATTTCGTTTAGTGTAGAAGAAGGTACCATATTTGCATTTCTTGGACCCAATGGTGCAGGAAAGAGCACAACAATAAATACGCTATGCACTATATTTGAGAAAACCTCAGGTACACTGATAATCGATGGTAAAGATGTTACAGCGCAAAAAAGTGAGGTAAGGTCTGCAATAGGTGTAGTATTTCAAGATTCCACACTGGATGCCAAGATGACCATAGAAGAGAATCTTAAAATGCACTGTATATTTTATCAGATACCCAAAAAGGAAGTGGAAGAGAGAATACAATTTGTATTAAAGCTTGTTGATTTATTAGCTGAAAGAAAAAAAATAGTGGGCGCTTTATCAGGCGGTATGAAACGTCGTGTAGAAATTGCACGTGGGTTAATTCACTATCCTAAAGTACTTTTTCTTGATGAGCCAACCACTGGACTTGACCCACAGACCAGAGCCCATATCTGGGAATATATTATTAAACTTCAAAAAGAAAGAAATATTACGATCTTTCTAACTACCCATTACATGGAAGAAGCTGAAATATGTGATAAAATAGCTATTATAGATGGTGGAGTAATTGTTGCACATGATACTCCCTATGCTTTAAAGAAAGAATATACAAGGGATAAAGCTTATATTACCACAAAAAATGAGATTGCCCTTGAACAATTGTTGGAACAATATGAGCTTAACTTTGCAAAGAAAGATGGCTATTACAAGGTTGAAGCAGAAGACCTTGAAGGCTTATTACAAGTACTTAGTCTGCATAAAGAAGATATAACCAATATAGAGATAAAAAAAGGCACTTTTAATGATGTATTTCTTGAGATTACTGGTAAGAAGATAAGGGAGGAGGCTTAATATGAGTACTATATTTGCTTTATGGAAAAGAGGTCTAAAAGCTTTTATTCGAAATAAAACAGGATTGATATTCTCCTTGATATTTCCGTTCTTCTTTGTATATGTATTTGGTGCAGTATTTAAAAATGACTTTATTGAAAATCCAATTGCCTATATGCTTTCTGGTGTTATTATAACAACAGTTTTTGAAGGTTCTCTTAATTTGGCATCCTCAACTGTTGACGATATGGTTAGCGGGTTTATGAAAGAAGTATTAGTTTCTCCTGCCAAAAGAATTGCTGTTGCCATGGGACAATTATTATCTGCCGCTACAGTTTCAACCTTACAAGGCTTATTGATCCTGGTAATCGGATTGTTTATTGGAATTAAATTTACGTCTTGGACTACACCCTTATTTATTTTGATAGCAATGATAACCATTGGCCTTGTATTCTCAGGTGTAGGATTATTTATGGCAACAAAGGTACGAAATGGACAGACTTTTCAGATTATTAAGACTGCAGTAACTATGCCTTTAACATTTCTTTCTGGTGCTTATATTCCTTTATCCATGTTACCAGGTTCCCTAAGATTTGTAGCGTATTTTAATCCAATGACATATGCGACAGCATTCTTTCGTATGATTGTTTTGGAGAAATCCCATCTGTCTACGGCTGAACTTGTTCAGGAGGAGTTGGCTATTCGTATAAATGGATTTATAGTTACTCCA
>DALYNO010000305.1:0-5287 GCA_031975295.1 Anaerocolumna sp.
GTGTTCTTCCATTTGCGGCTGCAGATCCTCTAAGATTCATTCCAGCATCCGTTGTTGGATCAACTCTTGCAGGTGGCATAGCAGTAGGTTTTGGTGTTGAATGCCCACCTGCCCATGGGGGAATTTTTGTTATTCCTATGATGACGAATCCATTATGGTTCGTAGTTGCTATAGTTGTTGGATCTATAGCAACCGGTGTGGTGTATGCCATACTGAAGAAACCAGCAGCAGATGCAGTTGAAGAAGAAATCGTGGATATGGATATTGATATATCCTTCTAAGCTGAAACACATATATAGATTGTAGATAGAGGGTGCAGAGAAAATGTAGTAATATTCTCTGCACTATACTTAAAAAGGAGAGAAAACGATGTTTGTAACAATGAAATCAATACTTGATCATGCAAATGAAAATAACTATGCTGTTATGGCTATGAATTGCATTAACATGGAGATGGCTAGAGCGGCTATTGATGGTGCAGCAGAATTAAACTCACCCATTATTATTCAAATGGGACCTGGACAAATGAGTAAACATGCACATATTACTGAAATGTATCCGCTGGTGAAAGAAATGGCAGAAAGGGTTACTGTTCCAGTGGCACTTAATATGGACCATGGTTCTAAGTTTGAAGATATGGCTGCCATGATTAAAATAGGCTTTACCAATGTTATGTTTGACGGATCGTCTCTACCCTATGAAGAAAATGTAGAACGTACCAGTTTAGTTTGTACCATGGCACATATGAAGGGGATTAGTGTAGAAGCAGAATTAGGACATGTAGGGCAGGCTGCTGATGCAGACGAGGAACACAGTGACTTTTTGACAGACACCACACAGGCAAAAGATTTTGTAGACAGAACAGGTGTGGATGCTTTAGCTGTAGCAATCGGTACCGCTCATGGCTCTTATCCAAAGGGAAAGATTCCAAAGCTTGATTTTGAAAGATTATCAGCATTAAAAGCTATTTTGAAAATGCCTTTGGTACTGCATGGCGGTTCAGGAGCAGGAGAAGACAATATTAAGAAAGCCGTTGCATGCGGTATTAATAAAATCAATGTTTGCACAGATGCTTTTGCAATTGCCAAAGATGCTTTTTTACTTACAGCACAACAAGATAATAATGCGGATTATTTGACAATTTCTATAAAGGTTGAACAGGCTGTTAAAGAGTTTGTAAAAGAATATATTGAAATAATTGGTTCAAAAAATAGATACATTTATGGTGAAAGTGTTTCTACCAGCAAAGAATAATATGGTATCAGCTGCTGTAAAACATAAGTGATACAGGATAAAGGAGGTTTTTATGGAAGGTTTTACCCTTGGATTTCTGGGCATTGTGGTATTTAGTATGCTAACAAAATGGATGATGGAATGGAAAATCTACAAAAAAAGTATATATAGTCTTATCTACAGTAATTTTACAGAATTTAGAATGAAAAGAAAATCCATAAATAAGATGTCTGAAAGTATGAAACTAAATGAAATCTTTGGAACTGCCAGACTACTTTATCATGTATTAAATAATAGGAAGTATAAGCCGTATTCCTATGTTACCATTCTTTTAGAAAGTGGATTTTATGTGATAGGAATTTCACAGTCAAGCAAGATAAGTAATGGACTTTTTCATAACATCAATAGTTTTGTTAAGGAGAATATAACCATACAATTAAAGAACACCATTTACGAGAATAAATCTGTTCCAGTTCATATTCTTTTACTTACATCTGAAAGCAAGCAGATTGCATCTAAAGCTGTCTTAATAGAACGCAATATTGTAAATCGTGTAAATTTACTGGATGTAATATATAACATACACAACATTACGAATAAAACCCTTACAAAAGAAGACATCAATCATATCTATCAAATATTGGCTAAAGAGGCTCTTAATGAGGAAAATTCATTTGCATTAGAAAATGCTTAATGTAAATGTATAATCTGGAAAGGATTTTTATGAAAAGATCAAAGGAACAATATTATAACAATAAAATACTGCAGGTACTACTAGAAAATGATGTTGTTACCAATGCATTTATAGCTGAAAAAGTTGGTATGGTGGAAAAAACGATCCGTAGTAAACTGACTGCCTTAAATGAATTTCTTGAACAAAATAATTTGGGAATCATTGAGAAAAAACCAAGGGTAGGCGTATGGCTAAATGCTACACAAGAACAAAAAAGGAATCTCCAGGTTTACATTTCACAAAATGAAAGTAATCTTAAATTACAAGATTTACAAAAAAGAAAAGAGGAAATGCTTCGTATTATTTTTACTATGAGGCGTTCCAATCCACTTACAATTGCTAATTTAGCTGACAAAATGTTTATCAGTATTCCAACTGCATTAACAGTGTTTAAAGATATAGCTGAAGGCTTCAGAGATAATGGAATAAACATTCATACAGTTAGAAATAGAGGAATTTGCATTGAATCTACAGAACTTGCATACAGAAAGGTCTTAAAACAATTTATTCTTCAAAATTGTGAAAGTAAAAACTTACAGGAAGAATTAGAAAGGTTTTTCCCAGGACTAAATATTGTATTAATTAGAGAATTACTTTTAAGTACGGAAGAACAGTGGCGATTGGAATTTAGTGATTATTCCTTTCGAGAGATATGGGTTTACCTTTGTATAGCTATTTATCGCATAACAGGGAAAAATCCTCAATCAGAAATATCCTCGGAAGAAGAACAAGAAATTATGAAGCACAATGAATATTCTTTTGCCCAGTCTCTCTGCGAAAAGTTAGGGTCAGGCTTTGAGATGGCCGTGGATCATAAAGAAGTGATTTCTTTGGCGGAAGCAATATTGTGTTCAAACTTTGTTGGGGGGAATATTAATTCTGGAAATACAGAGATGAGTGTTCTAGACTATGATAATCGGTTAAGAGATTTTGTTACTGAAATAATAGAGACTATGAGTGTTATATTGGATGAAGACTTAACAGAAGATAATATTTTATTTGTAGGGTTGTTACAGCATATACGGCCTACAATATTTAGATTGCGTTATGGTTATGCAAAAACAGAAGCAATGCTTAGTTATGTAAAAAATGAATACAAAAAAGTCTACCGGGCAGCTTGGTCCACCTGTTCACTATTTGAAGAATATTTTGAAGTACAGGTTTCAGAGAATGAATTGATCTATATTACTTTATATGTACAAGTAGCCTTAGAACGAAGAAAACGACCCCTTAAGGTTGTACTTGTCACACAATCAGGTGCAGGACATAGTCAGCTTTTAAGCCTTAAAATAAAGAAAGAAGTCCATAGAATCAAAGATATAGAAATAGCCAGAGTCCAGGATTTTACAGTGTCAGATTGTAAACAAAATGATATTGTATTTTCTACTGAGGCCCTTCCTTTCACAAACCCTAACATTATTCAGATTAATCCGGCTATGACAGATGAAGCCATCGTGGGTCTGAAACGTAATGTAAGACGAGTTGTTGAACAAATTGCCATAACAGAAGAGCATCTTAGTGTTTCATGTTATGCTATGTTGAAACCTGAACTTATGATAATAAATGCTGAGGTGGGTGAAAGAGAAGATGTTATTAGAGTATTAACCAACAAACTTGAAGAAAATGGATATATAGCTAGTGGATACTATGAAAGTGTAATGGAGAGGGAAAAGGCAACAACTACCGCTATAGGAAATGGAGTTGCCATCCCTCATGGTAATTCCCAGTTTGTGAATGATTCAAAGATATGTATTTGTACATTGAAAAACCCCATATCCTGGCATGGAGAAATGGTGGATGTTATATTTTTGCTGGCAGTTAAGATGAAGACCGCTAGAGAAGTAAAAGATATCCAACAGTTTTATAAGTATTTTATCCAACTTACGGAGACGGATGAAAAGGTAGACATTCTCCGCAGTTTAACTTCTGGCGGTGAAATGTACAAATATCTTATCGGATGAGGAGAAAAACATGTCATTTGTAGAAATATTAGATAAAAATATCGTAGATCTAAATATGCAGACTTTAACCAAAGAGGATGCAATTAAGCATTTAAGTGGGTTATTAAAAAACGCAGGTTATATTTCGAATGAAGAGGATTTTATTTCAGATATTTACTTACGGGAAAGTGAGGGTATCACAGGAATTGGTGAAGGTATTGCCATCCCCCATGGTAAATCTGATTCAGTAACCAGAATTGGTATCGCAGTGGGTAGGTGTGAGAAAGAGATTGAATGGGCAAGTCTGGATGGAAAACCAGTCAAAGTAATTTTTCTCTTTGCTGTATCAAAAGACCAGTATAACGCAGAGCATTTAAAACTTCTTGGAGAACTTGCTGGAAGTTTGGGCAGAGGAAATACAAGTGCAAATCTGTGTAAAATGAGAACCTACGAAGAATTGGTGGAAGCCTTTACAGATAGAGGAAAAGGTACCGTTGAGGATTTTGAAGAATTAATGGATGACATAGAAATAAAAATGGAATAAAGAAAGAGTGGAAGAACGAATATAATAAAGAAAGGAGCCACAACTTCTTTTGCTCTAATGTAATGGTGGCAATATTACAGGACACTGTAATATAGGTATTAAGAATGGTAAGCCAAAATATTATAGTTAAAAACCCTTCCGGTTTACATATGAGACCGGCAAGTATTTTATCACAAATTGCAGCAAAATGTAAATCTGATATTTTATTAACTGCTGGAGATAAAAAAGTAGAACCTAAAAGTATCCTTTCTCTCATGGCAGCGGCAATACAAAAAGGCACCGAAGTAACGGTTACTTGCGAAGGAGAAACAGAAGTAGAAGATTTAAAAACAATTATTGATGCCATTGACAGCGGTTTAGGAGAGCTATAGTAGTTCTATATAAGAGGTTACAACTATGAAAATAATAACAGTAGATAGGTTTGCTTCTCAGGGCATTGCTATGGGAGAGGCATTTCTGGTTCAAAAAGCAGATATTACACCGGATAACTATGCCGTGGATGCAAATTCACTTGATTTAGAAATTGCAAAATATAACGATGCAGTCAAAATAGTATCAAAGGATTTAGAGGAAGCAGCAAAGACTTCAGATATTTTTGCAGCACATGTAGAATTGGTACAAGATATAAGTCTATATACGGCAGTTAAGGATGCAGTTAATACTGGTAAATATAATATACAACAGGCAGTGAATCAGGTTAGTGATATGTATATTAAGATATTTGAAGAGATGGACGATGAATACATGCGGGAACGTGCTATAGATATGAAGGATATCAAGGAACGATTACTATATGCTTGTAAAGGTATATCACCTGATATTTTTAGTACTTTAATT
>DALYNO010000306.1:0-5286 GCA_031975295.1 Anaerocolumna sp.
AAACTTATTAACTATATAGCTATCTGTGGCTATATCATTATTATACTAGGAGGATGTTAGATGAGTTATAACGGTTTTGCCATTGACCAATACCTTGATGCTGACAAGGTAACGAAAGAGCTGGACGAATTAATTCAGAAACCAGTCCACTCTATTCAGAAAGAACACCTGGAAGATTATGTACATAATTATTTTGACAAAAAATGTGCTGGTTCAAAAGCGATGATTCATGAAGCAAAACAGATTATACCAGGAGGTGTACAACATAATTTAGCATTTAATTATCCCTTTCCGATAGTAATTGATAAGGCTGAGGGCGCTAAATTATATGATATTGATGGAAATTGGTACTATGATTTATTGCAAGCTGGAGGACCTACTATTTTAGGAAGCAATCCGCCTGAGGTTCGAGATCAGGTTATTGAGTTACTAAACACATGTGGTCCCTCTACAGGTCTCTTCCATGAATATGAGTATAAAATGGCGAAAAAAATAGCAGAGCTGGTTCCATCTGTTGATATGTTTCGTATGCTTGGCTCAGGAACAGAAGCCTGTATGTGTGCTGCCCGTATTGCAAGACTTAAGACCGGTAAGAAGAATATTCTCAAAATGGGTGGAGCCTATCATGGATGGTCGGATCAGTTAGCCTATGGTATGAGAGTTCCTGGCACAAAGGGAATGATGTCAAAAGGAGTTCCAAACTTTGTATTTAAACATACGGATGAATTCTTCCCCAATGATTTAGGTGATTTGGAGAAGAAGCTGTGGAAAAATAAACTCTATGGTGGAACTGCTGCTATTTACCTCGAACCTATGGGACCAGAGAGCGGTACTCGTCCTGTATCCAAGGAGTTTGTCACAGGTGCACAGAGACTTGCCAGAAAGTATGGTGCATTATTGATATTTGATGAAGTTGTTACAGGATTTAGAATTGGAACCAGCGGAGCTCAGGGCTTTTTTGGAGTTGACCCTGATTTAACTGTTTTCGGCAAAATAATTGCAGGGGGTTATCCAGGTGCAGGGGGTGTTGGTGGTCATAAAGACTGTATGGCTCATCTAGGTGCAGGTTTGGATTCTTCTGGCAAAAAGATTGCAAAAGCTATGTGCGGTGGTACTATGGCAGCTACCCCTATCTCTTGTGTTGCAGGATACTTTACCCTATGTGAAATTGAAAGAACCAATGCTTGTGAAGTTGCAGGACGGATGGGAGATCGACTAACAAAAGGTCTTCAAGAACGAATACGTAAATATAAACTTCCTTTTGTAGCATTTAATCAAGGCTCTATTTGTCATCTTGATAATGCTGGAACCATGCATTTTACTGTGGACTTCTTAAAACCATGGAAACTACCTAATGTTTTAAAAGAAACTGGTGTACGACAAAAGGAGATGGAACATATGGGAGCGGCCTATATGGCAGAAGGAATTGTTACACTTGCCGGGTCCAGATTATATACCAGTGCCGCGTATACTGAAGAAATGATTGATGATGTATTAACCAGATTTGATCGTGTCTTTTCTAAATGCGGGAAGATATAAGAAAAGAAAGTCAAGAAAGTCAAGTATAGCTATATAGGGTGTTAAATACAAAGCGTTAATCTAGCGTGGCGGACCCGAAAATAACCTATAACTTAGGTATTAACACGCCAATAGAAGGGAGGGTATCATGGGATATTCAGTAACAGAGGCGAAATTATTAGTCGTTAATGCTGGTAAGATGCTAGTAGAAAGTGGGCTAATAGCAAGGACCTGGGGGAATATCAGTGCTAGAATTTCTGATACACAGTTTGTCATTACTCCAAGCGGGTTGGCTTATGAGACATTAACACCAGATCAGATTGTAATTGTTAATATCGCGGACTGTGCCTACGAAGGAGATATTAAGCCTTCTAGTGAAAAAGGAATTCATGCGGATGCTTATAGGCTTCGTCCTGAAGTTCATTTTGTTATTCATACACATCAGGTTAAGGCCTCCGTAATTAGTTTAGAAGGCAAAAATGTAACGGTGGAACAAGCAGCCTATGCAAATATAATAGGGGATATTATACCCTGTGCGGCTTATGGTATTTCTTCTACCAAAAAACTTCGCAATGCAGTTGCAGCTTCCATTCATGAGTTTCCAAACAGCAAAGCTATCTTAATGAAACATCATGGCACCTTATGTATGGGAAAGGATATCAATCATACCTTTGAGATTGCCCACACATTAGAGAAAATTGCAAAAGAGAAGTTCATGTTAATCTGCGGCACCACTGATAATCATAATGGCAGGATTCCTGATTATGGGAAAAGTGAACGAAGGGACCATTCATTTGTAATCACTCATAATGGTGAAACCAAAGAGTATAGGCTGGATAATCTACCAGAGACAGCTGGTAAAGCTGCCTTATTACATGGTGCTATCTATAAAACCAGTCACATAAATAATATTATACATATAACGGATGAGGATGTGGTTAAGGTCAGTAAAACAGGACATATACTTAGACCATATCTCGATGATCTTGCTCAGATAGCTGGTGTTAATATAAAGAATGTAGATATTACCAGTGTAATGCCAAAAGATGTTGAAAATAAATGGAAGAGAGTAACGAATAGTTTAAAAAACAAGAATGCACTTCTTCTAACAGGGGAAGGTGCTCTATGTACGGGGATTACAGAAAGTGACGCAGTTGCTGTTGGCATGGTGCTGAAAAAGGGTTGTGAAGCAGATTTGTATGCAAAAGCTCTACAGAATATGAAATGGTTAGGAACCATGGATGCGGCCTTACAAAGATTCGTATATGTAAAGAAATATTCAAAGAGAAAGAAATAATGAGGAATCATAAATGCTAAAAAAACTGACAGAAGAAAAAATCCTAGAAATACTTGATGTTGGAATTGCAGAATGTGCCAAAGAAGGTCCTGACAGGGCAAATATTAATGTGATTGCTAAAAAGGCTTCTATTAGTGTGGGAGTCCTATACAAGTATTACCAGGATAAGGAGGCTTTTTTTCTTGCTTGTCTAAAAAGAAGCCTTGATGTATTAGAGTCTGTGCTTCATGATGTGGTAGCAGGTGAAGAGAAAATATTAGTCCGTGCTGAAAAGATGATACGTGCAGTGCAGCAATACGCAAGGCAGTACAGTAATTATGTTAATATGTATAATGAGATAACCTCAGGCAGCAGCAAAAAACATGCACCTTTATTAGCAAAAGAAATTGAGCATGTAACTGCGGAAATCTATACCTCTTTTATTCAAAGAGCCATGGATGAAGGAGATATTAGAAATGACATTGACCCAAGAATGTTTGCCTTCTTTTTTGATAATATGCTTACAATACTGGAGTTTTCCTATTGCAGTGATTATTACAAGGAAAGATTCAAAATATATTGTGGTGAGGATATATTAGAGGAGGACGAAAAAGTTGTTACAGAACTTCTGAAATTTCTGGAATCTGCTTTTACTTTTTCTAAGTCTGAGGTTGTACATTATTATAAGGAGTAGTAAATACATCGGTATAGCAAAAAGAGCAGAGATTGTAGGATAGCCTACAAGGGGTGTAAATATGACATATGTTATAGCTTATGATATTGGCACAACAGGAGTTAAAACCTGTCTATTTGAAATAGGTGGCCGTATTCAACTAATTTCAAGTGCTCATCAAGGTTACAACCTCTATCTAGTAGAGAACGGAGGTGCTGAGCAAGAGGCAGAGGAATGGTGGGCAGCAATGTGTTCCACCACTAGAAAGTTATTTGATAATAACCACATGAAACCGTCTGATATATCAGGCATTTCCTTTTGTTCTCAAATGCAGGGGCTTGTCCTTGTAGACGAATTAGGAGTACCAGTGCGTAGACCTATGAGTTATATGGACCAGCGTGCAGGCAGAGAAATGAAAGAAGGAATGCAATATGGGGTTAAAATATCAGGGGGTAATGTTATTAAGTTAATCAAAAGTCTGTTCATAACAAGAGCAGCGGCACTAAGTGTGAAAGATCCGGTATGGAAGTATAAATGGGTTGAAAGGAATGAACCGGATAATTTCAAAAGAGTACATAAGTGGCTGGATGTGAAAGAGTATCTTATTCAAAGATGTACCGGTAAGTTCATTATGACGGAAGATTCTGCTTTTTCTACTCTCCTTTATGATACAAGAAGAGGAAGAGAAGGCTTTAGCAAAACCCTATGTCATATGAATGGTGTATCAATGAAACATTTGCCTACAGTGATTAAATCCACTGATAAGGTTGGTGGGCTGTTAGAAAAGGCTGCAGCAGAGCTTGGATTGGCTGAGGGCATTGCTGTATTTGGAGGAGGTGGAGATGCCACCCTTATAGGTATTGGGGCGGGATGTGTAGACTTAGGAGATACACATATATATTCAGGAACTTCTGGTTGGGTTTCAACAATAATAGATAAGCAGAAGGTGGACCCTATTAAAATGATTGCAGCCATCGTAGGTGCCCAGTCAGGGCGGTTCAATTATTTTGCTGAAATGGAGACAGCAGGTAAATGCTTAGAATGGGTAAAGGATCATTTGGCACTAGATGAGATAGGTATTTATCTGGAGAAAAAGCATGTAGCCGATAGTCAGGAAGCTATTTTTACAAATTTGTATGATTACTTAATGGAGACTGTCAGTAAGATAAGCCCAGGTGCGGGAGGGGTTATATTTACACCTTGGCTTCATGGTAATCGCTGTCCTTTTGAAGATCCCAATGCAGCAGGAATGTTCTTTAATATTACATTGGAAACTGGTAAGACAGAATTAATAAGAGCAGTATTAGAAGGGGTTTGCTATCATCTAAGATGGATGTTAGAATGCCAGAATGAAAAGGTAAACATATCTGCTACCATACGTTTCGTTGGAGGAGGTGCTTTATCAACTATTACGGGGCAGATATTAGCCGATATGACCGGTCATCAAATTGATATAGTGGCTGCACCTCAAAATGTAGGTGCAGTAGGAGCGGCTGCAGTAACAGGGGTAGGACTTGGAATTATACCTGATTTGAATCAGATAAAGGATTATATACCAGCCGAACGTAGTTTTATACCAAATGTAGGGCATAAAGAAGTTTATGACAGAAACTTTAAAGTATTTAAAAATCTATATAAATCCAATCGTGGAAACTTTAAAGCTTTACATTGAAGGGGGTATCATAAGATGAAATTTCATACATTGGTTCAAAGTCAAAGAGACTATTTTCTAGAGGGAAATACAAAGACATTAGAATTTCGATTATCCATGCTGCATAAGTTACAAAGTGCAATAAAAGAGAATAAAAAATTTATAATT
>DALYNO010000307.1:0-5260 GCA_031975295.1 Anaerocolumna sp.
CCGATACATTTACCAGTCCGTTTTCATCCACTGTAACTTTTCCGCTCTCATCATTACTTGACCAGATTACAGTCTGGCTTGCTCCATGTAATGCAATAACTTCTGCCTTCAACTGCGTACTATCCCCTTGTATCACACTTTCCTTTTCAGGGGTTATATCTACGCTAACTACTTCTGGTACATCCACTGATGGTTCCACGATGCCACCTGTAGTCGCTGTGCTTGGCTTCATGGCAGAAAGAAATAAACCAGTATCATATTGATCATCTTTGGTATCTGCAATGACAATCTTTATTGTATGTACATTCCTGCTAGTATCTAACAAGGCTACTATTTTCTGTGGTGCAGAAATTCCATCGTATTCAATTGCTAATCCATTATTTTTATTTAATTTTGCTTTACTAACAACTTTAAGTGGGATGTCTCCCGGGAATTTTGCATAGTTTACTCCATCGACAATAACTGCCGCACCATCTACTATGTCATCCAAATATTCGGGGTATTCATCAGAACCAAACATAAATAAAAATTCCACAGCTGTAATACCTTTGGGAACCGTAAAGCTGAACTGAAGGGCAAAAGCATCCTTTGAATCTTGTACACCTGCCATTATTTCAACATCTGTATCACCAGGTGTTTTATTTGCTACCGAGTAACTCCCACTAGTATTAGTTAAAGGGGGTTTTCCGGTTCCTGTTGTTACTAAGATTCCATCTGTCAATGAATACTCCTGTCCGTTCATTGTTCCAAGGTTAAGACCTGTAAATTTGGAAGAAGCCTGCAGTGCCCCTATTGTTATAGCTGAACCAGTTATAGTAACATTGGAATTTGCTTCCAGTAAATGATCCGCTAAATCTTGTGCGTTTACAGGAAATGTAAATATGCCTGCTGCTGATACCAAAGTAGGTTGAACCCTGGTAATAAGTAATACAAGCATTAGAACTATACTTAAATATTTAGCAGTTTTCTTTCTTAACAATTTCATAAATATCCTCCTCGTAGTATAATAAAAATATATAAACTGTTCTTATATACTATACCAATACCTTGTTGCAAATTTGTTGCAAAAAGTCGGATAATGTAAATATTGATACCTCCAAACTATAAACTACTTCTAAAAAACGTAATTTCACCTTACTTGATACCACCCGATTTGCTTCACCGAATCTCTGATAATGAACAATTTCTCTTTCTCTTAAGAATCGAATAGGATCGATTACATCAGGATCTGTTACCATACGAAGAATGTTGTCATAGGTAGTTCTAGCTTTTTGTTCAGCAGCCATATCCTCATGCAAATCTGTAATAGGATCACCTTTGGATTGGAAATACGTTGCAGTAAAAGGAGTTCCTCCTGCAGATTGTGGCCAAAGGCCAAGTGTATGATCAACAAAGTAAGTGTCAAATCCAGAAGCTTTAATTTCATCTATAGAAAGATTTTTGGTTAACTGATAAAGGATAGCACTGACAATTTCCATATGTGCCAGTTCTTCTGTACCTATATCGGTATCAAAATGACGAAATTAATATTACTCAATATACCTTTTTATAACAAAAGGTTCCGACATAAAAACTATATGAACATAAATAGAATTCCTATGTATGATAATACTTTTTATGAGGCTCTTAACCAACGTTTCAGAGAAATGTTTCCCTCTCATCATATTAATCAACAAGGTATATATTTTTTCAGTTGTTACTTTTTCTAATACTGTTTTTTCTACACTTTCTTTTTCTTCCACTTCTTTTTTATCAATTACATTTTCTTCCATCACTTTTTCTTTTATCACTTTTTCTTTTATCACTTTTTCTCCCACTTCTTTTACTTTAGCTGCCTTTACTAAGTTATCCCCACAAATATTAATATTTCTTGCGTTAAATTGCAGCTTACATTTATTGTTCTGTATAGCTTCTTTTTGTTGGTTGATGTTAGCTATTCTTAAGTCCATGTTTTTTACTTGGGTGCTGTACTCTTCTTTATTAATAATTTCATCCAGATATAGATTTAATAATCTCTCTTTCTTTTTTAAGATTGAGGTCAATTCCTTCTCAAGTGGCCTAAGATCAGTGTGGCTTTTGCTATCGTATTTATTTGCAGGGATCCTCCTAACTACATCCTTAATCACTTCTTCATCTATTTTAAGCCTATCCATTAATTCCATCATAAGCCTTTTTAAATCTTCATCAGCTATTCCAACATTATCGCAGCCAATTGTAATACCACTAAGTTCATGGAGCTTACCATGTTTTACTTGCTCGTAACATTTCCAATAACGATATTCACAACCATTGTTCCCAGTTTTTTTTCTAATAACATAGGAAGATCCACATATTCCGCATTTTATCAGTCCAGAGAAGGTATATTTACTGGTATGCTTATCTTTTACTCTTTCTGCTTTACTTCTCTTATGTAATTCTTCCTGAACTTTCTCAAACAATTTACGTTCTATAATAGGCTCATGATGATTGGTAAGATACACTTTATCCTCCTGTCCATTATTCATTTTCTTCTCTTGCAGTAGATAGTTTGGTGTATAGGTTTTTTTCTGTAATAAGTCACCACAGTATTTCTCATTTTTTAATGTTTTAAGAATTACATTACCATGCCATTCCTGATTCTGCAGGGCAGTGGGTATCCCTGCCAGCGTTAATTCTTTCGCTATGGTATATACGCCTTTTTTCTCATGGATGAATTTATGAAATATGGTCTTAACCGTTTTAGCCTCTTCTGCATCAATATATAATTTACCGGATATCACTTTATAACCTAATAGATCTCTGCCAAATACCACCCCTTGTTCCATACTTCGCTTCTGTCCCCATTTAATCCTAACAGAAGTCTTACGGCTTTCTTCCTGTGCTATGGAAGCCATAATCGTAAGCCTTAGTTCGGCATCTGCATCCAAAGTATTAATTCCATCATTTAAGAATATGACACCTATGCCAAAGTCTTTTAATTGTCTGGTATAATAAATACTATCTAAGGTATTTCTTGCAAATCTACTGATTTCTTTTGTTAATAACAAATCGAATTTTCTACTACTTCCCTCTTCAAGCATTTTTCTAAATCCTTCTCTTTTCTTAACACTGGTGCCGCTAATTCCTTCATCCACATATATATCTGTATATTCCCATTCTGCATGTGCTGTAATATATTTTTTGAAATAAGATATCTGATTCTCTAAGGAGTTTAATTGATCCGAAGAGTCGGTAGATACTCTGGCATAAGCTGCAACCCTTAACATTTTAGCCTCCCTTTTTTAGTTGTTTCAAACATTCTTCATACTGCCACTGCGTAATTGCTTGTTCGTCTATTAGTACTTTTAACAATACTTCTTTTATGTAGATTTTAAAGTCTCTTGATTGTGATTTATTTTCATCTCCCCATGGCATTTGAAATTCATAGCTAACTTTTCTTCTCAAAATCCCTCCAGGAATTTAACTACCTTAGATTTTATATATAAGATCTCTTATCTGATAAATGCTATAGCTTCATAACCAAATCACAAATAATTCTAATAAAAACAAGCAGGTTATTATACTAACTTAATATTTATCTTCATCCGATTATTTATCTTACACCTCTCCAAGATCTGATACATAAAAAATACCAAGTAGTATCTACTTGGTATAGTTTATTGGATTCGGTTTGTCTATTATTCTACGTATTCCACGCTAATATCTTTACTTCTTAAGTCAAAGACCTTACTATGTTCCCTAAAAAGAATAAATCTCCCCTCCAATAGATGTTCTTCTTTAATTGGACGGCTCATTTCTCCTAAGGATGGCGCATTTAATTGATAACTAAATTTTCTTGATTTACTTTGTAATACTTCTTGATCTTCTTCTGAATTATTTTGATCTAAAAATATTATCAATTTATAAATACCCTGCTTTAAATAGATTACATTTTTTGTGGATTCCTTTATTTTAACTCCAAGATAAGTTGTAAAACGATACTCTCTTCCTTTATAGTGTATCGCACAGATACATCCCACAAATTCAGTTCCCATATATGGTATTCTTGCAATGGATAACATAAGGGAGGCATCTTCTCTTTTAAATCTATTACACTGTATCCAGGTATATTTAGTGGGGAAAGAGTGCCCCCAGTCCTTCTCAATATATCCTCTTCCTCCCGTTAGTACAAGACTATTATCAAAGATGTTTAAATAACCTGCTATGCTGTGTTTCATACTGATCACTTCATGTTTACATTCCATAAAAGGAAAATATCTGAAATATCCCATAATACTATACTTAATACGTTCTAAGTTCCCATATTTGATCTTGCCTGTTACCTGGATATCTGGCGTATGAAGATTTACTTTTATCCCTTTTGGAGTAAAAACATTTGCACCGATTTTTATATAACCTCTGTTTCTATTAATCCTGCACTTGTCATATGGAAAATCTATATGATATGAATTTTCATTGGTAATTATCTGAATAAATCCTTTTCTCTTACCATCTGCGCCTAGGTTAATACCTGGAATAAAGGCTATAATTTGGTTGCCAATCTGATGCTTAAAGTACCAGCCTTCAAAGTATCTTCTTTTTAATAAGCTCTTACTCATGCTTTAGGTCCTCCATACTTGATAAATCTAACATTGCTGGATTATCAAGTACAACACCTTTGTAGTCATATCTGGATCCATGGCAAGGACAATCCCAAGTTAATTCATCCTGATTCCATTCCAGCTGGCATCCAAGATGGGTACACTTGATAGAAACTATATAAACATCTTCGTTTCCATCTTTATATACACCTACTTTTTCACCTTCGATTTCAATAATACCACCTTTATTGGGGGCTATTTCATTCAAAGATTCTGTTGCAGGTTTTAATTTCTTTAGAAAAATACCTGAAGCAACATGTTTGGTTTCTTGCAGGAGGCTAGTCATAGAGGCACTTACTTTAAATCGCTTTGGGGTAAATACTTCTTCATAGACATTTTTTTTACCTATTATCATATCACTGATTATTTTGGAGGCTATCATAGATGTAGTCATGCCCCATTTATTAAAACCTGTAGCCACATATAGCGACGGTGTAGTATCAGAGTATAGCCCAATATAGGGCACTCCATCTAAAGTCATACAATCCTGTGCTGACCAATAGGCTGTTTCTGTAGCATCTTTATAATAACGAGAGCTTAAATTCCTTAGCGTCTCATATTTATTTCCTTCCTTATTTTCACCTGTGCGATGTTCACCACCAGAGAAGATAAGTAAGTCTTTATAATTTCTAAAAGATAGA
>DALYNO010000308.1:0-5245 GCA_031975295.1 Anaerocolumna sp.
ACACAAAAGTTGTCAGACATCATGATATATATGCTACCTTATATTGCATTATGTCAAGTTAGCTCCGCATATCTATATTTTGCATCAGCCCCTTTTTCATCAGGAGGTAGATATGACAAAATTAAATAAGAAAAGAATGTGGTTTATTGTAATATCACTTATTATACCTTTATTACTTCTTATAGGGTTTGTAGTTTTCCCGGGCTTTGATTTGTTCCGTATGAGTTTTACAAACTGGGATGGCTATTCTAAGGATAGTAAGTTTATAGGCTTTGGTAATTATTTATCCATGCTTCAAAATAAAGATTTGTGGCTGGCACTAAAAAATAATGGAATTTATTTTATGGTACATCTTTGTATGATACCTCTAGAGTTAGCTTTTGCTGTATTGTTAACTAGTAAACTGCGTGGAGCAAAATTTTATAAGACTATGGTGTTTATGCCCTACATTATAAATGGTGTAGCAATTGCTTATGCTTTTTCCTATTTCTTTTCACCTATAAATGGTGCTTTTGATGCTATATTAGAAGTATTTAAGTTGGATTTCTTAAGTAGAAACTGGTTGTCAGATTCAAAAATAGTAAATTATGTGCTATCCTTTGTATCCGTTTGGAGATTTAGCGGTTATCATGTAGTTTTATTTATGGCAGCATTGCAATCAATTCCCAAGGATATAGAAGAAGCGGCAAATGTAGATGGAGCGAAGACCTGGCAATTGTTTCGCTATATTCAAGTACCAGCTATTATGCTTATGGTTGACTTTGTGTTGTTTGATAATATTAGAGGTGCTCTTCAGGTGTTTGATATACCTTTTGTAATGACTTCTGGTGGACCTGGCTATGCGTCTTCTACCTTTACTTTATATACGATAAAAACAGCTTTCACGTTCTCTAACTTTGGATTGGCATCCACAATGGCAGTAGCCATAATGGTAATGATAGTAGTGATTTATTTAATTCAGAACAAAATCATTCATGGCATTGTATTAAGGGATGGAGGGAATAAGCATGCATAAAAGAGTAGTTAGTCAGTTAATAAAGCAAATTTTCTGCATTGGAATGGTATTAGTAGTTATTTTACCAATTTTGTTAACCTTATTTGCCGCATTAAAAACGAAAGCCGATATGGTAAATACATCTCCTCTGTTTTTACCGGAATGGAATAAGATAACACTAGATAACTTTAAAAAAGTTCTTTTTGATAAATATTTATTAATTGGATTCAAAAATACTGGGATAATATTGGTGGTTTCGCTATTCTTTAATGTTCTTTTTGGAACAATAACTGCATTTATTATCGACAGATTTGCATTTAGAGGAAAGAAAATCGTTGTAGCATTATTCTTTGTTGGTATGTTAATTCCTAACTTTGTTACTGAAATTGCAAGATTTCGTATCATACAGATGTTGGGGTTATATAATACCCTTGGTGCTCCCATTGTTATTTATATTGCATCAGATTTAATGCAGCTTTATATATACAGACAGTTCCTATCGGGAATACCTGTAACCCTTGATGAAGCAGCATTGTTAGATGGCTGTTCCTACTTTAAACTCTTTAGGAAGATCATATTTCCACTTCTTGCGCCTGCAACAGCAACAGTTTGTATTATCAAAGCAATTAATATTATAAATGATATGTATGTACCTTATCTATACATGCCAAAGAATAAGCTGCGTACCTTAACTACTTTTATTATGAACTATGCAAATGCGCAGCAGGGTTCCTGGCAGCTGTTAGCGGCAGGAATTATACTTGTGATGACTTCAACTATATCTATATATGTATTTTTTCAAAGATATATAATAGCTGGAGTTACAGCAGGTTCTGTAAAGGAATAATATTAGTAAATCAGCCCTGTGTCTTCTGTAATATGACCTTGACAAAATCAGTGTATTTATTATATCATAAAATAGTTTTGAAAGTATTTGACAGTTAATACGCGGCATTTTACGTTGTGTTGAGTATTAATATTTGAAGGATAAATTTGTGATAGAAATGATATGTGGAGGAATTATTTTGGCTGACAATACAAAGGAAATTAATAAAAGAAGGACGTTTGCGATTATTTCCCATCCCGATGCTGGTAAAACAACTTTAACTGAGAAGTTGCTTTTATATGGAGGGGCTATTAATCTTGCAGGTTCTGTTAAGGGTAAGAAAACGGAGAAACATGCTGTTTCTGACTGGATGGAGATCGAAAAGCAGCGTGGTATTTCTGTTACCTCTTCTGTAATGCAATTTAATTATGGAGATTACTGCATAAATATACTTGATACGCCAGGACATCAGGACTTCTCGGAGGATACTTATAGAACTCTAATGGCAGCAGATTCTGCAGTCATGGTAATCGATGCTTCCAAAGGTGTTGAAAATCAAACGAAAAAGCTATTTAAAGTATGTGTAATGCGTAATATTCCTATCTTTACTTTTATCAATAAATTAGATAGAGAAGCAAAAGATACTTATGAATTATTAGATGATATAGAAACAGTTTTAGGGATTAGAACCTGCCCTATTAACTGGCCCATTGGTTCTGGTAAGAATTTCAAAGGTGTTTATGACAGAGAAACAAATCATATTACAAGATTCTACGCTGCTCATAACGGACAAAAAGAAGTGGAATCTGTTGAAGTCGAACTAGGTGACAGCAAACTAGATGACCTTATTGGCAAAGATAATCATGAGCAGCTGATGGAAGAAATTGAACTCCTAGATGGTGCTAGTAGTGAGTTTGACATAGATGCTGTAAGAAATGGTAAGCTAACACCTGTATTCTTTGGCTCTGCTTTAACTAATTTTGGTGTGCAGACATTTTTAGAGCACTTTTTGAATATGACTACTACACCCCTTCCCAGAAAATCCTCAGATGGTGTAATTGATCCAATGGAAAATGAGTTTTCAGCCTTTGTATTTAAAATTCAGGCAAATATGAATAAAGCTCATAGAGATAGAATTGCATTTATGAGAATTTGCTCAGGTAAGTTTGAAGCTGGTATGGAAGTAAATCATGTTCAAGGTGGTAGAAAGATAAGATTATCTCAGCCTCAGCAGTTAATGGCCCAGGAGAGAAAGATTATTGAAGAAGCTTATGCAGGTGATATTATTGGTGTATTTGATCCAGGTATTTTCTCTATAGGTGATACGTTATGTTTATCAGATAAGAAGTTCCAGTATGAAGGTATTCCAACTTTCTCACCAGAACACTTTGCCAAGGTAAGGCAAGTAGATACCATGAAGAGAAAGCAATTCTTAAAGGGCGTATCTCAGATAGCCCAAGAGGGTGCGATTCAGATTTTCCAGGAATACAACACAGGTATGGAAGAAATTATCGTTGGCGTTGTTGGTGTGCTGCAGTTTGACGTACTTAAATTCCGTCTGGAGTCAGAATACGGTGTAGAAATTCGATTAGATCCTCTCCCTTATGAGCATATTAGATGGATTGAAAACAAAGGAATAGAGATATCGAAATTAAGTGTTACATCTGATACTAAGAAGGTGAAAGATTTAAAAGGCAATCCACTTCTATTATTCACCCATAGTTGGAGTATACAGACAGTGCTTGATAGAAATAAAGAATTAAGATTGTCTGAGTTTGGTACGGATTAAGACTAGGAAGATACATTTGCAATGCTTAAGATGAATGAGTATCCAATATAAATAATAACAATGATAAAACGTGTCACAATACAGTGGCACGTTTTGTGACTAATTTATATTAATAACTTTATCAAGTCCATAATAAATAACAGGAATTAAAAAATATGCTAAACGCATATTGACAGTACAGAAAAAGTATGTTATAGTTATAAGGCACGTGAATCTTGATGTAAAAAGGGATTTGCTATGAACAACAAAGCAGAGTATCCACTCTCACCTTAGCACATATTAGTGACTTTGGTTAATAATTTCGATAAAGTATATTTATTTGTACTGAAAAACACTTATCAGGTTAACCTGTGAGCGACGAAGGAATTTTAATGTGGATGGTCTTTGCTGTCCACTTATTTTTTTGTATAACTATAAAAGAAAGAACAAACCTTGGAGGTGCAGTACTATTAGTGAATTAATGATCAATGAGCAGATAAGAGACAAAGAAATTCGTTTAATTGGTGAAGATGGTGAACAGTTAGGTATATTACCTGTTAAGGATGCTTTAAAGCTTGCCAAAGAAGCAAACCTTGATTTAGTAAAAATTGCTCCAACTGCCAAACCGCCTGTATGTAAAATTATCGATTACGGTAAGTACAGATACGAGTTAGCAAGAAAAGAAAAAGAAGCTAAGAAAAAGCAGAAGATTACAGAAGTAAAAGAAATTCGTTTATCACCAAACATTGATGACAATGACTTAATGACCAAGGCAAACCAGGCCAGAAAATTTATCACAAAAGGTGATAAAGTTAAAGTTGCTCTTCGTTTCCGTGGTAGGGAAATGGCTCATATGTCTTCCAATAAGCAAATCTTAGACGACTTCTTTGCAAAGTTAGAAGATGTTGCAGTCGTTGAAAAGCCAGCTAAATTAGAAGGCAGAAGTATGATTATGTTTTTAACTGAAAAGCGTTAATAACACTTAGTGAATATCCGTGACACTGAACGTCTAGCAAGGCAAACCTGGACCAAAAGTCTGGGTTTACAGTGCCATTATGACGGATTTTCCTGGTGTCATAATAATAAAATAAAGCAATTGGACAACTCTTAGGGGTAGCGATTGTATCATAATTAAGGAGGAAATATCATGCCTAAAATTAAAACTAACAGATCAGCCGCAAAGCGTTTCAAGAAAACAGGTACTGGTCAACTCAAAAGAATGAAAGCTTATAAAAGCCACATCTTAACTAAGAAATCTACTAAGAGAAAGAGAAATCTTAGAAAAGCTACTTTAATTGATTCAACTAAAGTTAAGAATATGAAGAAGATTATGCCATATCTATAAGATATTGGTGATAAGGAGGGAAATAGAACATGGCTAGAATTAAAGGCGGATTAAACGCTAAAAAAAGACACAATAAAGTATTAAAGCTGGCAAAAGGATACAGAGGTGCCAGATCTAAACAATATAGAGTAGCAAAACAATCTGTAATGAGAGCATTAACTTCTTCTTTCGCAGGAAGAAAGCAAAGAAAAAGACAGTTCAGACAGTTATGGATTGCCAGAATCAATGCTGCTGCTAGAATGAATGGAATTTCTTACAGCAAATTAATGTTTGGTTTAAAAGTTGCTGGTGTTGAAATCAATAGAAAAATGT
>DALYNO010000309.1:0-5217 GCA_031975295.1 Anaerocolumna sp.
CAAATTGCCAATGAAAATTTATATAATAGGGCATTTGTCGGGCAACTCATAATATTATAAAAAAATAATCATTTCATATTTACGGCTTCTTCTGAACTTAAAATTTCATAACATAATTAACACTTGGAGATAAATTAAAAGTAAACTTGGTACCACCTGCAACAGCTTCACCCTTAATTATATTACCTGATTCTAAATCAGTAAGTACTGCCTGATCTTTCTTAACAATAACTGATGTTTTAGCAAAATACGGCAGGAAAGAGCGAAGTATAAATGTGTTATTATCATAGACAAATAGTGTAATCTTAGCCTCTCCTTCGAGAACCACTGGTAAATCTTTGCTTAAGATTTCTCGGAGGGTATATAATATTTGACTAGGATAATGATAAATATTCCCCAAATCATCAGGTATTGTAAGTACAAATAATCTTCCCTTAGAATACTTAGTTTTCATTAGCACAGGTGTATTATTATCTTCTCCATAAGCACCTGCTATTTGCCATACATCGTTTGTAAAAAATTGTGGCTGGGTAAGTAATATTTCTTTAGATGATTCCAAATTATCACCAACTGTCACACCACCATCTCCAGAATACATATAGTTCTTAGCCAGTACTTTTTTATTTGAGTAAGAGATATGAGCTAATTCCTGAAATGCATCTCCAAGTTTTGTAACTAATCCAGAAGTTACCATTACATCTGCACCATTACTTAAGCTCTTCTTTATCTTCGTTACTAGCTCCCTATCTTTTGCTGCATTTTCAGTAAGAAAAATAGCTTTAGCCTCTAATGGATATTCAGGATATGGCTCTAATGGCACACCACACATGCCTACATAATTATGAAGGAAGTCTTCTCCATAACCATGATAAGGTAGATATGTTGCTACACCAACGGGGTTCCCAAGTTCTTTTAAATAACGGTCTGCATCAGCAAAAGCTTGCCCTATTACAGGTGGGAATGTTGTAAAAGCTTTGTCATTCATTAAAGAACCTAGACTAAACAACATGGCTTCTTTCGCTTTACCAAAAAGAGTAAGATATCCTTGATCTATATAGGAAGTCAAATTGTAGTTACATTCATATGGATCAAACCATCCTCCAAGATTACGATTAGGCGCTACATTCTCAAAATATCTCATAATAAAATAGCTTAAATATTTGGGTAGATGTTGTTGGGTATAAGTTGGATTACGTGTTTCCGTACCGGTATAAATATAGTCGAAAATCTTTGGCTCATCTTCTAGATTATAACCGGCATCTTGAAAATGCTCATACCAGTTAGGAAACTTAATAATAACTTTAACCTTAGGGTTCACTTCTCTGGCAGTTTTTAACACAATATTTTTAGAAAACTCCTGCATTAATGAGATACGGAAATCTGACCAGGATTTATCACCTTTGGCTGTAATACAGTCATCACAACGACAATTAGTAAAATAAAAGTCATCCAATATGAACTCATCAAATAATTGACTGGTTAAAGTAATCACCTTTATCATTCTTTCTTCTACCTCTTTCGATGTGTAACATTGAGGGCTAAAACCTCCCTCGCTGGAAGAATACTCGCCATCTGTTGTAATGCCACCTGCGACCTCAATACCTTTATTAAGAAAGAACTCCTTAACCTTAGACATTTGTTCAAAACTAATCATTCTTCCACCGCGATAAGTTTCCAAGTAAACTTTGCCCACTTTTACATTTTTTTCGACCAGTTGAAATTTGCGGTCAAATTCTTCAAAATCTGTTATGGATGCTAAGTCCCATACAGGGCAATAAATACTCGCATTAAAATTATTATATTTCATATCATTCTCCTTTTTGATAACTATTCCTAGTAGGTAATAGCGAAACTCATAGTCTTGATTAATTATCATGTAAATAATACAGTTTTATGGCTGAATCTCGCCGGTTGGGTTTCCATCATAGTCTATCCTGAATTAAAATAATTACCATAGACTCTATAGACGATTTTATGTTAGATTTTCTAAAACAACAATGGATTTTCCCTTAAACTATATGGAGAATCTTATAACCTGCCCATCTCTTGATTGAATAAACTTCCTGCCTTTCCACTTACAACATGAATACTATCATTTTAAATATTTAAATTAACTTCTCGTAACATAATAAAAAACCTTGCTTACCACTATAATTTATGGGATGAAGGCGGCATCTGCAAATTTACTAATGCGGCATCTATCCATAAGATATATGTGGTAAACAAGGCTTTCTTCTACAACTTAAGGAGCTGATTCTATTAAGGAAACCAATGATTCTATTTTCATAATTAATAATTATAACATATACATCCTTCATCTTAAATTTAACGCCTTCTTACTCTCTGACAGTCTATCATAAAACTGACTATAAAAGTCATCATCGAAAGCATACGCCTTCAGATAAAAAATATGCAATAGATACATATTCATATTTTTAATCTGTGTATCATCTGTGGTCTTTTTTATAATGCTTTCTACATCATTTAAGAAATAATGCCAAGAAGTAATAAACTGTTCATTCTCCTCTATATCCTTTGTATCAATCCAATTACCAACTTTCATTTTAGTACTGGAGGAATTCTTACATTCATTCACTTGTAGAAAATAAGTAAAAGAATGATTTTCATAGTATCTGCCCAAGGGAAATATTCTGCAGATTCCAGGGCGGGCTTCATGGATACTGCATCTGCCTCTCTCGTTTAGAAAGGCACAGCTTTCTAAATTTCCTGACATTTTTAGGTTCGGCAGAATAATTCCATCTACTACATTTAATTCAATCTTTCCAGCTAGTAACTGCTCAAAAGTAATATTTAAGTTCTTAGTTAGTCTAAATATATCATAAGGATCCAAAACAATGGAGTTTCCCATACCATGACAGCAGGATGCACTACCCTTACAACCATTACAACTTAAATTAGCTAGATCATTTATATTATATAGTCTGCCATCGGAAATCTCTTCCAGGCTGCAATTTCTTTTCATTGTTAGTCCTCACTTATGCTTTTTTGAAATTTTACTAAAACTTATTATAACACACCAAAGACTATATGCAATGACTGACGCTAAAAACATTTTTCTTTCTCATGTTACAATTTCTTTTTATAAGCTTTTACGATATTGGGATGGGTTTACACCTGTTATTCTTTTAAATACTTTTGTAAAATATTTCTCATCACGAAAGCCTACTTTATAAGCAACTTCATAAGTTTTTAACTGTGAATTAAACAAATAATTACATGCTCTTTCTATTCGCACTTTATTTAAATAATCTACAAACCCAAGATTTAGGGTCTGTGTGAATAAAGTTGATAGGTATCCTGTAGTAACTCCAACCTGATTTGATACAGAAGTTAAATTAAGATCTTTCATGTAGTTTTCATTTATATACTCCATAGCACTTTCTACCAATCGATTCTGATGTTTTTCGTTAGACTTACCATTTAGTTCTGATTCAGAATCATCAGTTAAATCTCCTAGTAACTCTTCTATTTTCTTTAGGATTTCAATTTGTCTACAGGGTTTTAGCAGATAATCAACTGCTCCATACCTAACTGCTTTTTGCGCATATTGAAATTCATCATAACCACTTAAAATAATGGTTTTGGGACATATTCCCGCCGCCTTTGCCTCTTTCATCACTGTCAGCCCATCCATATAGGGCATTTGTACATCGGTTATCATTAAATCCGGTTTGTATTTATAGATTAAATCCAAAGCCTCGGTACCATTTTCTGCAGTGTAAATGGTACCAATCCGTTTGCTATTTAAACGGACATAGGTTTCAATGCCTGTACGAATATTGTCTTCATCTTCAACTATTAGCAGTTTTGCAAGGCAATTTGACACGTTAGGTCCCTCCCTCATTCAGTTCTTGCAGGTAATACAATTGTAACTGATGTGCCAACTCCAACCGTACTTTGTATTTGGAGTTTAAAATTATGATGATATTTTAGGTTCAACCGTTCTATAATATTTTTAATGGCATATCTTCCAATACGCTGACTGGAATAACCCTTTCCTTCTTCCTTTTCAAAAATTTCTTTCACTTGTTCCTGAGTCATACCAACACCATTATCTTTTATTTCCAGAATAATATTTCCCTCTGCTAAATATCCTTCTATCTCAATACTTCCCGCCTCACCAGTTCTCTCTAAGCCATGAACAATGGCATTTTCAACAAAGGGCTGAATAATAAGCTTAGGTATCGTAAATCCAAGTATGGCTTCTTCCAAATTGATAGAAAAGTTTAATTTTCGTTTAAAACGCATCTTTTGTATCTGTAAATAATGAAAAATAAGATCCCTTTCCTTAGCAATGGGTATTTCGCTTTGTCCTTGGCTTAGTACCAGCCTGAATAACTGAGACAGAGAAAAAATATCTTCCGCTAATTCATTGCTGTTAGCACTGACTGACTGACAGTACAAAGAATCCAAGGTATTATATAAGAAGTGAGGATTAATTTGTGCTTGCAGAGCATCTAATTCACTTTGTCTCTCCCGCAAAACCATTACATAATTCTTGTCTATTAATTGCTTTATGTCTTCAACCATCTGATTAAAGCACTCCGATACCTCTCCAATTTCATCATAACTAGTTACTTCTACCCTCTGGTTAAAGTCTCCTTCTTTAAATTTAATCATGGAATGATACAGTCTGTTTAATGGTTTGGATATGATGGTAGTTGCCACCACAAAGAGGGGGAACATTCCAAAAAGCAAAGTCGCACAAAAGACCAGGGTAACAACTCTTATGGTTTGAATTTGGGAATACCAATTAGAAACAGGTAACATATAGCAAATTATATTATGATTTGTAGTATCCTCACTATAAAAAATGTAATTATTTTGATACTCCATATAGTTCTTACCATTACCTGAAACTGTTTCTAGAAATTCATCACTTGTAATATATTTACCAACTGTCTCGTCTATCTCCCCAACTCTTACAAGTTCCTCTCCATACTTACTGCAAATAATGATTCCTTCATTAACCTTTTGGATCGCATTAGAGCAAATTTGTTCATATTTGGCTGCATCTATTCCTATACTAAGAAACCCTATACTCCTGGTTTTCGATAAATTAAAAATTTCTCTGGAAATAACAATTTTATCTGAAAGATTCTGAATAAATAATCCTTCTTCATTCTTTTTTACTCTGGTCCAGACTTCATTTCCCTTCTCTTCCAGTGCATATTTATAGATTTGTAAATCATGAAT
>DALYNO010000310.1:0-5210 GCA_031975295.1 Anaerocolumna sp.
TCAATAGCAAAGATTTAAATCCCAATCTATTAGATGAAAGCAATCAAATAATTTCTGATGGGGTTATAAAAGGTAATAGAAAGCATATAGTGGCACTGGTGACGGATGCATTAAATGCTGGTAAAACGCCAGCTTTTATCCTGGATGAATTGTTGATTCCAGCTATCAATGAAGTTGGCAGATTATTTGATAAACAAATCTATTTTCTGCCTCAGTTAATTGCTTCTGCAGAGACCATGAAACTAGCCATTGACTATTTGGAACCACTTCTTCAGAAAGACGGCAACCAACAGAAGCTAGCAACGGTGGTAATTGCTACCGTGGCAGGTGATGTACATGATATAGGTAAAAATCTAGTTGTATTGATGCTTAAAAATTATGGATTTCGTGTTATCGATTTAGGCAAGGATGTATCCAGAGAAAAAATCATTCAAACAGCAATAGAAGAAGCAGCAGATGTAATTGCATTATCGGCTCTGATGACTACTACCATGCTCGAAATGAAGCAGGTAATAAACTTAAGAAATGAAAAAGGCCTGTCTGCCAAAGTAATTATTGGTGGAGCAGTTATTACACAAAGCTATGCTGATGAAATTGGGGCAGACGGATATGCCAAAGATGCGGGAGATACCATTACACTGGTTAAGAATCTACTTGGATTAAATTAAGCTGGAATAAGCGTTGCAGACCCTTATAAAAATGTCAGACGAATGGCTGATTAAGAAGTTCCATTTGTCTGACTAGGAGGGTTGAATCCTTTTATGTTGTATATTTTAGAACACAAATTTCATAAGAATTGCTACAATCGCTATAAGTGCCCCAAGAATAGAAATCTTTCTATAAAGCTTAACAGAAGCTACAGTATCTTTTTCCTTTCTCATATAAAATATCCCAGAAAAAAACATTCCTAAACCCACAAAAAGAAACAGTACGAACAATATCCAATCTTTCATTTTAGGTTCCTCCATTTAAGTAGTAGTGAAGAGTTAATAATGACAGCAACGGAGCCCACATTGTGTACTAAAGCACCGAGTACCGGATTTATGCTGCCTGTTATTGCCAGAATAACGGCAACAAAATTTAAAATCATAGAGGCAACTAGATTTACTTTAATTGTCTTCATTGTTTTCTTGGCAAGCAGTACCAAGTGTGGAATTTCCTTAATGTCATCGCCTACCAAAACAATATCAGCAGCTTCAATGGCAATGTCACTACCAATTCCTCCCATGGCTATTCCAACATGTGCAATTTTCAGTGCGGGTGCATCATTGATACCATCGCCTACCATGCAGACAGGTTCATTATTTTTTTGATAGGAAATGATTTCTTCTAGTTTATTCTCTGGTAAACAGTTGGCCCGCATACGGTGGATGCCTGCTTTTTCTGCAATATAAGTGGCAGCAGGTTTAGAATCTCCGGTCAAAAGTACTGTACGAATGTGATTTTTATGAAGGGTTTGTAGCGTACTTAAAACATCAGAGCGCAGTATATCAGATAATGCAATAAAACCAACAGGCATTAAATTCTTAGCTAGATATATTACAGTGGAACCCTTTGACTTTGCCTTTTTGGCAGGAAGTAAAAGTTCATTTGAGAGGGGGATATTATATTCCTCAAACAATGCCTCGTTACCAGCAAGTATCTCGTCACCAGCAATCCTGGCAATAACACCCCGCCCAGGAATTAAGGTGAAATCGTCTGGTTGCAAAATTAAACTACTGTGACTTTCCTTATAATTGGTAACAATCGCCTTGCCCAAGGGATGCTCTGAACGTAATTCAGCACTGGCTGCAAGAGATAGCACTGCATTAGTATCTAAGGCGGGATCTATACTATGTACCAGGGTAACTGTAGGTTTACCGTAGGTTAGAGTGCCTGTTTTATCAAAGGCCATACATTTTACTTGTGCAAGTCTTTCCAGCGCATCTCCTTCTCTGATTAAAATACCAAACTTAGCAGCATTGCCAATTCCTGCAATAATGGCAGTAGGAGTGGCAAGGATGAGTGCACAAGGACAAAATACCACAAGAATAGTAACAGATCGAATGATCTCTCCAGTCACGAACCAAGTAATTACAGCAGATAAAAGTGCAATTACTACTACCCAGGTTGCAAATCTATCTGCAAGACCTACAATCTTTGCCTTGCTGGCATCAGAAGACTCTACCAGTCTTACCATACGTTGTAAGGAACTATCTTTTCCTACTTTCTTAGCAACCATATCAAAGGAGCCGAATTGATTCATGGTACCACTGTATACTTCATCTCCTTCTCCTTTATCTACAGGAAGAGATTCCCCTGTTAAAACGGCTTGATTAATTGAGGTATTACCTTTTAGTATTATGCCATCTACAGCAAGGGTTTCTCCCGCAAGAACTCGTAAAACATCGCCAATTTTAACTTGTTCTGCCGGGACTATGGTTTCTTGGTTATTGCTCAGTATTCTAGCGGTAGTTGGTGTAAGGTGTACAAGCTTTTCAATTCCGGCACGGGCTTTGGCTACCGTATGTTCTTCCAGATAGGCACCTATTGCCATAATAAATGCAATTTCACCAGCAGCAAAAATTTCTCCAATCAAAACAGATGCAACTAGTGCAATGGATACCAGAACATCTGCTTTCATATCGAATTCCCTGATTAAACCAGTGATTGCTCCTTTTATAATCGGAATCCCACATAGCAATATTGTAATCCACGCTGGGTCAATGGGTAAATTACCTATATGAAAAAAGCTAAGTATAAGTGCAGGAACTGACAGTAGGAGGTATAATACAGTACGCTTTTCCTCCTGTTTAAAATATGAAATCAAGTGAACACTCCCCTCTTTATAATGGTATGAAAATCTAATATACCCATGGGGGTATAGGTATATTATACCCCCATGGGTATACCTCGTCAAGAACAAAGTATCTACAACGTACATTTTCAACCTGAAACGCTGGAACGCAAGTACCATCCATAGGCCCGTCATGTGCTTTTGAAATTCTAATCCCATGAGTTGCCCGACAAAAGCCCTATTATATAAATATTCATTGGCAATTTGTACAAAACAGAAAGTGTAAATGCGCCTATGGAAATGCGCCTATGGAAATGCATTAGAATACCTGATTCTCAGAGAAAAGGTCTTCTGATGCATTTCAATAGGCGCATTCGTTCTTCCTGTATGTACAAAATGTATATGAAGTGTTTAGGTTGGGCTATTTGACCCGGGCATCATCCCATACAAAAAAAGATAGCAACTTAAGAAAAGTTGCTATCTTTCTGCCTGGTATGTTTATGACAGTCTGGAGAAGTGTTCCACTGCCTTGGTGAAATCCGCAATTGTTTTATCTGCATCGCCATGTTCAATACCTTCACGAACACAGTGGTTTAAGTGACCTTCTAGAACTACTTGTCCTACTTTATGCAATGCATTTTTAGCAGCGTTGATTTGAATCAAGATATCTTCACAGGGAACATCTTCATCAACCATTTTATCAATGGCTTTAATTTGCCCGGTAATCTTGTTCAATCGCCTGTGCAGATTATCGCAGTCCATACATTTGCGCATAATCTTACCTCCTTTAAGAACCAATGGGTGTACAGCTACTATATCATTTTTAGTGGGTAGCGTCAATCTATCAATTTTTATTCATCTGATTTAATGTATTCTTGCGTCTTGTATATTAGGTATTTTAAGAAATCTCCTGGCAGAATAATTTTGCTTGACATGGAATTATCTAAATGATATTGTATATATATAATATATACAGTAACTACAATATACACGAATGAGAGGTGAAATTTTGGAAATTGTTATCAGTAACTCAAGTGGTAAGCCTATATATGAGCAAATAACCAATCAGATTAAAAATTTAATCTTAAGTGGGGAACTAAAAGCAGGAGAACCCCTGCCTTCCATGAGATTACTAGCAAAAGAGTTAAGAATAAGTGTAATAACAACAAAAAGAGCGTATGAGGATTTGGAAAGAGATGGTTTTATTACCACTGTAGTTGGTAAGGGAAGCTTTGTATCTGAAACAAATATAGAACTAATGAAAGAGGAGCAATATCGTAATATAGAAGAATTTTTAAACAATGCAGTGGATAGCGCGAAAAAGAGTGGTATCAGTTTGGTAGAGCTGCAGGAATTATTAGATATGCTTTATAAAGAGTAAAAATATAAATAATAGAAAGGATGCCACAGAAGGAGGCAATAGAATTGGCCTGCCCAGTGTATCAAAGGTGTTAATATGGATTATGCAATAGAACTGAATGGTTTAACAAAAAAGTATGGAAACTTTCAATTGGATAATATTACATTTAAAGTGCCTAAAGGAAGTATTATGGGTTTTGTAGGAGAAAACGGAGCTGGTAAAACAACAACAATTAAATCTATGTTGAATCTAGTCAACACAGATGGTGGTAAGATTACCTTACTTGGAATGGATACAGTCAAAGACAATAAAATGATTAAAGAGCAAATTGGAGTTGTATTTGATGAAAGTTATTTCCATGAAAATCTATTTGTAACGGATATCCAAAAGATAATGCCACGCATTTATGCAAAGTGGGATAAGGACCTTTTTGAACAATATATTAATAAATTTAAAATACCAAAGGGTAAAATTGTAAAAGGACTTTCCAATGGTATGAAAATGAAACTATCCATTGCAGTTGCTTTATCCCATAATGCTAAATTATTAATCTTGGATGAAGCCACAAGTGGATTAGACCCTATAATAAGAGATGAAATATTGGATATATTTTTAGAGTTCATACAAAAAGAAGATCACACTATTTTCATATCCTCCCATATAACCAGTGATCTGGAAAAGATTGCGGATTACATTACTTTTATCCATGAAGGAAAGATTGTATTTTGTGAAAATAAGGATGATCTGATCTATAACTACGGTATTGTTCATTGTAAAAAGGAAGAAGTAAAGAGACTAAAACAAAGTAATATTATTGGGATAAGAGAAAATAAGTATGGCTGTGAGGTTATGGTTAACAACAAAAAAGAAGTAGAAAGAGAACATAGGGACTTTATTGTGGATACAACTACCATTGAAGAAATCATTTTATATAAGGTAAAGGGAAAGTAATCTATTTATTACCAGAGCGATTTAGCTTTATCTAATTTCAATTTATGAAAAGGAGTGTTATTATGACTGGATTATTACTGAAAGATATTCTAGGCTTAAGAAGATATCTGAAACAATTAGGGG
>DALYNO010000311.1:0-5176 GCA_031975295.1 Anaerocolumna sp.
TTATAAAAATCTTTATTATCATATTGATAAATAGAATATTTTATTTATAATAAAAGATAGAGGTAACTTATCCCAAATTGTTTATTACTTAAGAACCTAAGGTTATAGGGTTGTATCAAGAGAGGAGGAGGAATTTGATATACGTTATTATTGCACTTGCAATCTTTACAGCTGAAATAAAGATTAAGAATTATATTGAAAAAACTAAAGAAATGCACAAAAAGGAAGAGATTCTAAATGGTAACATCATTATTGAAAGATACCACAATAAGGGTGCTGCATTAAACTTTATGGAAAAAGACGTTAAGAAAGTGAAAATTGTTGCGGCTACTTTATTAGGTGTGGTTATATTTATGTTTGGTACAATTCTACCTAAAAAAGGAAATCATTTATTAAAGCTTGCTATGTCTCTTATTTTAGGCGGTGCTTTAAGTAATGTTTATGATCGATTTACAAAAGGCTACGTAGTAGATTATTTTAGTTTTAAATGGCTTAAGAAAATTGTATTTAATATATCGGATATTTGTATCTTTATTGGTGCGGCGCTGGTTGCAGTGACCTCAATATTTAAGGGTGATGACCTTTAGAAATAAGATTTCATAAATTCGAATAAACAAATTTAAAAGCACTATGGAATGGAAGCGTTCCATAGTGCTTATTTTATGATTTGCCAGTATTAAATATGAATAATACCAAATTTATATAAGGAAATTCAAATTAAATACGTTAAATAATGACTGAATATTATCCCTGAAATTCAATAGCTGCTCCAACAAAACCCTTAAATAAAGGATGAGGTCTATTTGGTCTTGATTTAAATTCAGGATGTGCCTGTGTAGCCATAAACCATGGATGATTTTTTAATTCCATCATCTCAACGATACGACCGTCAGGGGATAATCCGGATAATTTAACACCACCACGAATTAGGTCTTCACGGTAATAGTTATTTACTTCATAACGATGTCTATGTCTTTCGTGAATAATCTTTTCACCATATACAGCATAAGCTTTGCTACCCTCTTCTAAATGACAAGGGTAAGAACCAAGCCGTAATGTACCACCGATATCTTCGATGCCATCTTGCTCTGGCATAAGATGAATTACTGGATGAGTAGTTGCTGGGTCTAATTCCACACTGTGAGCATCGGAGAAACCAATTACATTACGGGAGAATTCTACAATTGCTAATTGCATACCAAGGCATAAACCAAGGAATGGAATATTATTTTCACGAGCATATTTAATAGCAGAAATCTTTCCTTCTATACCTCTGTCACCGAATCCGCCTGGAACTAAGATACCACTAACGTCTGAGAGCATTCCAGCAGCATTTTCATCTGTTAGAGTCTCAGAAGGAATCCATTTAATATTAATGGAAGCATTATGTGCAACCGCACCATGTTTTAAAGATTCCACAACACTGATATATGCATCATGTAGCTGTGTATACTTTCCAACCAATGCAACTGTAACTTCTTTCGTAGGATGTTTTAAAGCCTCAACCATCTTTTCCCATGCTGATAAATCAGGGGTAGGGCAATCAAGTTTAAGACATTCACATGCGATATTGGCAAGATGTTCTTTTTCCATTGCAAGTGGTGCTTCATATAAGGTTTCCACATCTAAGTTCTGAATTACATGATTGCTTGGCACATTACAGAATAATGCAATTTTTTCTTTAATTCCATTTTCAAGAGGCACTTCAGTTCTGCAAACAATGATATCAGGCCTAATACCCATACCTTGCAGTTCTTTTACACTGGACTGAGTAGGTTTTGTTTTCATTTCCCCGGATGCTTTTAAATAAGGAATTAAAGTTACGTGAATTAAGATAGCATTTTCATAGCCTACATCATGTTGGAATTGACGGATTGCTTCAAGGAAAGGTTGACTTTCAATATCACCTACAGTACCGCCAACTTCGATAATAGCAATTTGTGTTTCATCACTGCAATTGTCATCATGATAAAAGCGAGTCTTGATTTCATTGGTAATATGAGGGATAACTTGTACAGTTCCTCCGCCAAAATCACCTCTACGTTCTTTAGATAATACAGACCAGTATATTTTACCAGTAGTTACATTGGATTTTTTGGTAAGACTTTCGTCAATAAATCTTTCATAGTGTCCTAAGTCAAGATCGGTCTCGGCGCCATCATCTGTAACAAATACCTCTCCATGCTGAATAGGGTTCATTGTGCCGGGATCGATATTTATATAGGGATCGAACTTTTGCATGGTAACTTTGTAACCACGCTCTTTTAATAATCTTCCCAAGGAGGCAGCGGTGATACCCTTGCCCAATCCTGAAACGACTCCTCCGGTTACAAATACATACTTAACTCCCATGTGGTGATTCCTCCTTTGATTTTTATTTATCTGCAGTGCCCTAGGCTTTGTAGATAACAGCGCTGTCTGTTATCCAGGGCAACCAGGTCCTGTGTGGCATTTTATATATGGTATTCATAATGAAAAAAGCACTAAAAAATCGATGGAACCTTTCTCCATCGGTTTAAGGCATGCCATATTCTTATAAGTACTTACTAATAGTAAGGTTATTTTACACAATCATTTGCTATTATACTATTATTATTCCAAGAAATCCAGTACAAATTTTCAAAAATAAGAAAAAAGTTAATATTTTTTTAATGTATGACATAAAAATTTCATGACATATGTATTGATTTATAACTTGAGGAACATTATAATGAAGTATGTCTAACGAATTCTTTCCTACAATTTACTATTGTATACCCTTAATTGTATTTATACCACTTATATCAATTAAAATATTTATCAGTAGTGGAAGTATTTACTTACTTCCTTATTTATAATTAAACATGAATGACTTATAATATGTAATAAAGGATTAAAGATGGATAGTTTATCATAAAAATATAAATATGAAGGAATGTATCATACAATAGGATGCCAGTTCATAAGGTCGTGTGTTTCTTACTTTATGAATAATATAACTTTAGGACCCAGAAAACATGAATAAATATCACAAGTAGAGTGATTTTGATTGTTTTAGGAATGTGAGAGCTAAGTGCATAACCATCCGTTGGCAGAAGGGGCAAAAACGTTAAACCCTAACAACATAATGTAAAAGATGAAATATAGATTGATAATAGCCACATAAGCATTATAAATAGCTGGGTAAAGAATGTAAGGAGGTGCATCCTTACTTAGAATTAGTTCGGACACAAAGGAGGCTTAGTATGGATAATAAAAATACAAATAATAACAGGCGTGGGATGAATAATAACGGCAACAACAAAAAATCCTTCCTGTATATTTTAGTTGCAGCAGCGGCTACACTGATTCTGTTTTCTTTATTGACAAGGCAGTTTCAGGAAGGTACTAAAATAGAAATAACTTATGATAAATTTTATAACATGATTGAGAATAAGGAAATTAAATCTGTAAAAATACAATCAGATCGGATTTTGATTGTTCCCAAGAACCAACCCAATGAGGTCTATGATATAACCTATTATACCGGCTATATAAGTGATCCAACAATTATTGATAAAGTTATTGCATCAGGTGCTACTCTTGAAAGGGACACTTCTGATACAAGAACAAGTATATTAGATATTATTGTTGTTTGGGTATTACCTTTTGTATTAATCTATGTTGTAATGTGGCTGTTATTCCGCATGATTTCCAAAAGTGGTGGCGGAATGATGGGCGGCGTTGGTAAAAGCAATGCCAAAGTATATGTGGAAAAGGAAACAGGTGTAACATTTAAAGATGTTGCCGGACAGGAAGAGGCAAAAGAGTCTTTAACTGAGTTAGTAGACTTTCTCCATAATCCTGGTAAATACACAAGAATCGGTGCGAAACTCCCTAAAGGTGCATTGCTTGTAGGCCCTCCAGGAACAGGTAAAACCCTTCTTGCAAAGGCAGTAGCTGGTGAAGCGAAAGTTCCTTTCTTTTCTTTATCCGGTTCAGACTTTGTTGAAATGTTCGTAGGTGTTGGTGCTTCCAGAGTTAGGGATTTATTTAAGCAGGCCCAGCAAATGGCTCCCTGTATTATATTTATAGATGAAGTGGATGCCATTGGTAAAAGCAGAGATAACCATTATGGTGGTGGAAATGACGAGAGAGAGCAAACACTGAATCAGTTGCTGTCTGAAATGGATGGTTTTGATACTTCAAAAGGTTTAGTTATTCTTGCAGCGACTAACAGACCGGAGGTATTAGACAAGGCACTTCTTCGTCCAGGTCGTTTCGATAGAAGAGTAATAGTTGATAAACCTGATTTAAAAGGTAGAATAGATATCCTTAAAGTACATGCAAAAGATGTTTTAATGCATGATTCTGTAGATTTGGAGGCTATTGCCCTTGCTACTTCCGGTGCAGTAGGTTCTGATCTTGCCAATATGATTAATGAAGCTGCCATACTTGCTGTTAAACAGGGCAGAAATGTAGTAACCCAGGACGATTTATTTGAATCTGTTGAAGTTGTTATTGCAGGTAAAGAAAAGAAAGACCGTATCTTAAGTAAAGAAGAGAAACGTATTGTAGCCTATCATGAAGTTGGTCACGCTTTAGTCACCGCTCTAGAAAAGGATGCAGAACCAGTACAAAAAATTACGATAGTTCCAAGAACCATGGGCTCCTTAGGTTATGTTATGCAAGTACCGGAAGAAGAAAAATACTTGATGAGTAAAGAAGAAATGCTTGCTAGAATTGTTACACTCTATGGTGGCCGTGCAGCAGAACAGCTAATATTTAACTCCATTACAACGGGTGCATCTAATGATATCGAAAAAGCAACCCAATTAGCAAGAGCAATGGTAACCCAGTATGGTATGTCTGAAAGATTTGGGCTTATGGGCTTAGAATCTATTGAAAATAAATATTTAGATGGCAGGGCGGTACTAAATTGTGGTGATGCAACAGCAGCTGAAATTGACCAGGAAGTAATGGCGATTCTAAAGGAATGCTATAAGAGAGCAGAAAATCAGTTAGCAGGAAATAGAGAAGTCCTTGACAAGATAGCCGAATTCCTGATAGAAAAAGAAACCATAACCGGTAAAGAATTCATGGAAATCTATAACAAGGTAAAAGGTATCGAGCCAAAAGAAGAGGATTCTGCTGAAGAATCAGCGAATACTGTAATTAATACTGAGAGTGATATACCAGATACTATGGTAATTGATAT
>DALYNO010000312.1:0-5148 GCA_031975295.1 Anaerocolumna sp.
TATAAACACTATAATTGAGTATTTAATAAAAGAAGCAATAGAATCTTTAAAAAATATATATGTATATTTTGGCATAACAAGGATTACAAGAGAGCAGCTGAAAGAAGATTTTAATATTATTACCTATTTAAAAAATGTTGATCAAGAAGTGGTTCAATGTAGGCTGAATTATTTAAAAAAGCAAAATAGCATTTAAGAAAAGGCACTCTATGACAGAGCCTGATACTCTGCTTGAAATTTAAGTCAAAAAGAATTATAATTAAATATATAGATTATTGCCTGTTTGTACATAATAACTGGGAGTAATTTAAGTGAAGATTGAAAAGGGGCTGTTGCAAATGAGTTCGGGATTATATATGAGAACCATTATGCATCACCCCTTTCATTAGGAAAGGAATTTTAATATGAAACAAAAAAATGCATGGTTAAAGTATGATGAAAAAGGAACACAGGACATATTTAGCTTTAATGAAGGCTATAAAAAGTTTATTTCTAATTGTAAAACAGAAAGAGAATGTGTACATGATATAGTTAGACAGGCAAAGGAAGAAGGATATGAGGATTTAAAAGAATTAATTAAATCAAATACTCCGCTAAAGACTGGTGATAAAGTATATATGACCAATATGGATAAGGCGGTTGTACTATTTGTGATTGGAGATAGACCGCTAGAAGAAGGACTTAAAATACTGGGTGCCCATATTGACTCCCCAAGAATCGATTTAAAACAAAATCCTTTATATGAAGATACAGATATGGCATTATTTGATACCCACTATTATGGTGGTATTAAAAAGTATCAATGGGTTACACTGCCTCTTGCAATTCACGGTGTAGTTGTAAAAAAAGATGGTACAATTATCAATGTTGTAATTGGTGAAGACGATAATGACCCGGTAATTGGTATTACAGATCTTTTAATCCATTTAGCAGGTGCTCAAATGGAAAAGAAAGCAGCTAAAGTAATTGAAGGTGAAGATTTAAATATATTAATCGGAAGTATGCCTGTCAAAGAAGAGGAAAAAGATGCTGTAAAAGCGAATATACTTCGTATACTTACTGAAAAATATAATATAGAAGAAGAAGATTTCCTATCTGCGGAATTAGAAGTAGTACCAGCAGGCAAGGCAAGGGATTATGGAATAGATAGAAGTATGGTTATGGGGTATGGACAGGATGATAGGGTTTGCTCTTATACTTCCTTAAAAGCTTTGTTTGAGGTGGAAAAAACTGACAGAACTTGTGCTTGTATTTTAGTGGATAAAGAAGAAATCGGTAGTGTTGGTGCAAGTGGTATGCATTCTAAGTTCTTTGAAAATGTAGTTGCTGAACTTTTAGCATTACAAGGCGATTACTCTGAATTAAAGATAAGAAGAGCTTTATCTAATTCCCATATGCTCTCCAGTGATGTTAGTGCAGCCTTTGATCCTAATTATCCAGCTGTTATGGAAAAGAAAAATTCTGCGTACTTTGGTAAAGGTATGGTATTTAATAAATATACTGGAGCAAGAGGTAAGTCCAACTCTAACGATGCCAATCCTGAATATATGGCTAAACTTAGAAAAGTTATGGAGGATAATGACATATCCATTCAAACAGCAGAGCTTGGTAAAGTAGACGAAGGCGGCGGCGGAACGATTGCGTATATTATGGCAAATTACAACATGGAAGTAATCGACAGTGGTGTTGCAGTTCTGAATATGCATGCACCTTGGGAAATCACAAGTAAAGTGGATGTTTATGAAACTTATAAAGGATATATTGCATTCTTAAAAGATATGTAGGAGGACGAATGGTAAAACATATTGTTATTTGGGAGCAAGATGAAAGGTTTACAAAAGAAGAAAAAGCGAGCAACGGTGCAAAAATCAAAGAGAGTTTAGAGGCATTAAAAGACATAATTCCTGGTGTCATATCCATTAAGGTAATAACCAATCTTTTACCCTCTGGTTCAGATGGAGATGATTTAGTATTAGACAGTGTTTTTGAAAGTGAAGAAGCACTCAATAATTATCAAAATCATCCAGAACACATAAAAGCTGCTACATTTGTAAGAAGTGTAGTGAAAAGCCGCAAATGTGTTGATTATTATGAGTAAAAACGAAGAAATGTCTGGTTTATATTAGCTTGAACTTGACGTATTCTTAAACATGATATACTATTTTGTAGAAGCAAAAAGAAAAAGTTAGGAGACTGTCATGGCAGAATCGATGAAAGGCTTGCACAGAAGCCATAGATGTACAGAAGTAACAGAGGCGCATATTGGTAAGGATGTTACTGTAATGGGCTGGGTTCAAAAGAGCAGAAATAAAGGTGGTATTATATTTGTTGATCTTAGAGACCGTTCAGGATTGTTACAAGTAATATTTGAAGAAAATGATATTGGGACAGAAGGATTTGCAAAAGCTGAAAAACTTAGAAGTGAATATGTTGTAGCCATTGTAGGCAGGGTTGAACCACGTGCCGGAGCTGTTAATGAAAATTTAGCAACTGGTAAAATAGAGATTCGTGCAACAAATTTAAGAATTTTATCAGAAGCGGAAACACCTCCATTTCCAGTGGAAGAAGGAAGTAAGACCAAAGAAGATTTAAGACTTAAATATAGATATCTTGATCTTAGAAGACCTGACTTACAAAGAAACTTAATTATGAGAAGTAAAGTTGCTACGCTAACAAGGCAATTTCTAGCAGAGGAAGGCTTTTTGGAAATAGAAACCCCAATGCTTACTAAGAGTACACCAGAAGGTGCAAGAGATTATCTGGTGCCAAGTCGTGTACATCCAGGTAACTTTTATGCACTGCCGCAGTCTCCTCAGATATTCAAGCAGCTTTTAATGTGTTCTGGCTATGATAGATATTTTCAGATAGTAAAATGCTTTAGAGATGAAGATCTACGAGCTGATAGACAACCAGAATTTACACAGATAGATATGGAGTTATCCTTTGTTGATGTGGAAGATGTGTTAGATGTGAATGAAAGACTCCTTAAGAAGATGTTTAAAGAAACAATCGGAATAGATATTTCTCTTCCAATCAAGAGAATGACTTATAAGGAAGCCATGGAACGATTCGGTTCTGATAAACCTGATACAAGATTTGGTATGGAACTAAAGGATATATCAGACACTGTTAAAGACTGTGGATTTTCAGTGTTTACTGGAGCATTAGCGAATGGTGGTTGCGTAAGAGGTATTAATGCAAAAGGCCAGGCTGATATGCCAAGAAAGAAGATAGATGCACTTGTAGAATTTGCAAAAGGCTATGGTGCAAAGGGTCTTGCTTACCTTGCTATTAATAATGACCAGACTTACAAATCTTCTTTCCTGAAATTTATGACAGAGGAAGAAGTAGCGGGTATTATAACAGCAATGGATGGAGAACCTGGGGACTTACTACTATTTGCAGCAGATGAAAATGATGTTGTATTTGATGTACTTGGTAATCTTAGACTTGAAATCGCAAGAAATTTAGATTTATTAAGTAAAGATGTATACGAGTTCTTATGGGTTACTGAATTCCCTCTTCTTGAGTACTCCAAAGAAGAAAAGAGATATACAGCGAAACATCACCCATTTACTATGCCTATGGATGAAGACTTAGAACTTTTAGATACGGATCCTGGTAAAGTACGTGCAAAAGCTTACGATATTGTTCTAAACGGAACTGAAGTAGGTGGAGGTAGTGTTAGAATCTTCCAAAATAATGTTCAAGAGAAGATGTTTGAAGTATTAGGATTCTCAAAAGAGGATGCTTATGATAGATTTGGTTTCTTATTAAATGCATTTAAATATGGTGTACCTCCACATGCTGGATTGGCATATGGTTTAGATCGACTTATTATGTTAATGGCGAAAGAAGATAGTATTAGAGATGTCATTGCTTTTCCTAAGGTTAAAGATGCTTCCTGTTTAATGACAGAAGCACCTAATGTAGTGGAAGACAAGCAGTTAACAGAATTAGGTATTGGTATTACAGCTACAAATGAAGAGAAATAAACTAACATAAAAAATAAGGGAAGAGGTCAAAAAGCCTCTTCCCTTTTTTAATTGTAATGAATGTGCTTACAGCTCTGAAGAATAATTTGAGTCTACATTATTTGCGTGCTGCTCTCGGGCTAAGGTAAGAAAATAATCGTAATCCTTGTTATAGATTTTTTTAAGCTCTTCATTATACCCTATTACAATATTTTGATAATTGTTTGCATAATAATTTAATGCTGAAATAATATCCTGTTCTTTTCTTAAGGAAATTGTGTACTTTCTCTTTTTGTTATCATATATAATAATTGACCTATTAGTAGCTGTTTTTATACCATATACTCTGTGGGTAACATTTTGTAAATAAGCCCAAACAATATCCCTATTTTTTAATACATATGCCTTAGCACCAATAATAAAGTAAGTATATTTCTGTCCTATACGAAGATTCTTTACTTGAAAAGCATTTAGATAATCTGTTTCTAATTGTTCTTCTCCATTTAGAGGACCCTCTTCTTCTATTATTTTGCGTACATTTATTAGGTTTCTTCCTGACAATCCCTTAATTAAATCTATAATAAGTATAATAAATAGGAGCCCTATCACTCCCATGGCTATATAGGTGGGAACAGTATTAAATGCACCAATTTTATCTACAACTAATACATATGGAAGGGCGATACGTTCAATCTCCTCCTGGGTAAATCCACTTTCTTTAAAAAAGTCCAGATAAGTAAGCTGTATCGTTTCATCCATTTTTTCAAAGGTACCTTTTACAGCCAGACTGGTGGTTAATTTATCAATATTACCATAAAGATAATCATAGGTTTCGTTATATATTTGTTCAGCAGTGGAGAAATCCTTTGTTAGTACCATTGCACAATATTCTTCATCGCCAATAGGTATAATGTAATAGTTAGCAGTTATCCGTTCCCTGCCATTTTCGTATTCATAAAAATAATAGAAATTACCATAATTATTAATAATTTCCCCTTTCACATATGTATTTTCCAGAGCGTTTAGAGGAACAGAATTCATATCTTTTGGTCCGTGTAATATTTTAACAATACTAGGTGCAAAAATTACAGTTATAATACCTATTGTAATTAGCCCTATAACAATACGGACTAATATGGTTTTCATTATCTTTGATTTTAATTCGTGAATCATA